>SLOG01000401.1 GCA_007132635.1 Limnochordia bacterium | reverse complement strand
CGAGAGAAAGCGATGGCACTCTGCAGCGACTTCTCGACCTTCAGCAATAGCCCACACCACGAGACTCTGGCCCCGCCGCATATCACCGGCGATAAACAAGCCGTGCCGGCCAGGCGAATACTGCCGCAGCTGGTCATTTGTCAAGCCCAAAGCCTCGGGAAGCGTGTCCTCAGGGCCAACAAACCCCATAGCCAAAAGGACTAAGTCTGCGGGGAGGATAGCACACGAACCAGGTACCTCTTCTGGTACTCTCCGACCGCCTTGATTGACCCATTCGACTCGTACGGTCTCGACGCCTGTCACGTATTCGTCGCCTATAAACCTCTTTGTCATGGTCGAATACAACCTGGGGTCTCGGCCTGAACGAGCCGCCGCCTCCTCGTGTCCGTAATCAACTTGATGCACCCGAGGCCATTCAGGCCACGGATTGGCTTCGTCTCGAACGGCAGGAAGCTGCGGCATGATCTCCAACTGCGTGATGCTCTCGCATCCGAGCCTCACAGAGACGGCAGTACAGTCCGTGCCCGTGTCGCCTCCGCCGATCACAACCACTCGTTTGCCTGCCGCGGCCACGAACCCCTCGTCTCGCAGTTCTGACTCCAAGAGGCTGCGTGTCGCAGCTGTCAAAAAGTCGACAGCAAAGTGTATCCCAGCCAATTCACGTCCAGGCACCTGGAGATCACGGGGTTTGGTGGCACCGCAGCACAGGACAACAGCGTCATACCTAGTTTCAAGATCCGCAGCGGGGACATCAACACCAATCTCTGTGTCTGTCACAAAACATATGCCTTCGGCTTGCATACGTCGCACGCGCCGGTTCACAGTCTCCTTATCGAGTTTCATGTTGGGAATACCATACATCAAAAGTCCGCCAATGCGATCGCTGCGCTCGTAGATAGTCACATGATGGCCCATTTGGTTAAGCTCGTCGGCACAACTCAACCCTGCCGGCCCCGAACCCACCACCGCAACAGAACGACCGCTTCTCATCTTGGGCGGCCGTGGGCGCCGCCAATCGTCTTGAAAAGCGCGTTCGGCTATAGCAGACTCCAGCTCCTTAATCGCAACAGCTGGACGCACCACCCCCAGCGTACACGATCCCTCACACGGTGCCGGACACACCCGTCCAGTGATCTCTGGCAGATTGTTCGTCTGCCGAAGTCGTTCGGCAGCCTCCTGCCATCGACCATGATATACGAGATCATTCCATTCAGGAATGAGGTTGCCCAACGGACATCCGGACGCCATGCCTGCGAAAAGCTCTCCCGTACTGCAGAAAGGGATGCCGCAGTCCATGCATCGCGCTCCCTGCTCCTGAAGCTGTTGTTCGGTGAGAGGCCGATGAATCTCCTGCCAATCACAGACCCGTTCGACAGCACAGCGATCGGGTCCCACAAATCGCTCATAATCGAGTAATCCTAATGGTTTGCCCATGTTAATCTGCCTCCTTAGCTCCCGCCTACACGAGCCAGATCCTGGCTGTTCTTTGCGAATGCAGCCATAGCTGCGTCGTGATCGTTTAGACCTTCTGCTTGCAGCTGTTTCCGTGCTTCCAGCATCCGTTTGTAGTCCTTAGGAATGACTTTAACGAACCTGGCAGCAGACCGCGGCCACTCATACAGTACATGGTTTGCCTTGATGCTGCCAGTGTATTTCCAGTGATTATGAACCAGACGGTATACAGTCTGCTGATCATCGGCATCCAAGTCCTCTAAGTGCACCATGTTTTGGTTGATCTGCTGCTCGACATCCTGTTCTTCCCGCAGCAAATACGCGATGCCTCCGGACATACCGGCAGCGAAATTGGTCCCACACGGCCCCAACACCACCACGCGACCACCAGTCATGTACTCACACCCGTGGTCTCCGACACCTTCCACCACAGCTTCAAGGCCGCTGTTTCTCACGCAGAACCGTTCGCCTGCCAGTCCTCGGACGTAAGCTTCACCAGACGTCGCTCCGTAGAAGGAAACATTGCCCAACAGCACATTTGTCTCTGGGGCAAACGGTGACTGCTTTGGCGGGAATACAATGAGTTTACCCCCCGAGAGCCCCTTGCCAAAATAGTCATTTGCATCGCCCTCCAAAACCATGGTGAGACCAGGAGGAATAAACGCCCCCATACTCTGGCCTGCCGAACCGCGGAAGCGCAGCTTAATCGTATCTTCGGGCAGCCCCTTCGCACCATAGCGTCGAGTTATCGCAGATCCCAGCATCGTACCAACAACCCGTTTCGTATTCGATATCGGCAATATGCCGGAAACCGAAGTCCCTGAGGTCAAGGCCGGTTCACAGAGATCGAGGAGTTTCTCACTGTCTAAAGACCGATTCAGCTGGTGGTCTTGGGAATCAACGCACCCCAAGAACTCATGGTGAACCTCCGGGCGCACTAACAGTGGAGACAAGTCTAGGTAACGAGCCTTCCAGTGACGCACAGGACGCTGTACCAGACACTCGGTATGCCCTACCATCTCACTGATACTGCGAAATCCTAGCTCGGCCATGGTTTCACGCAGATCTTGGGCTACAAATCGCAGTAGATTCACTACATGGTCAGCCTTACCTCGGAAATTCCGACGCAATTCCGGGTTCTGTGTGGCAACACCTACGGCACACGTATCCATATGGCACATGCGAAGCATCACACACCCCAAAGCAATCAACGGCGCCGTGGCAAACCCGAATTCCTCTGCGCCAAGCAGGCACGCAATGGCTACATCTCGACCGGTTAAGAGTTTCCCATCTGTCTCGACTACAATCCGACTGCGCAGATCGTTCAGGAGCAGCGTTTGGTGTGTTTCGGCCAAACCCAACTCCCAGGGAAGGCCTGTATGTCGAATGCTCGAACGAGGAGATGCTCCCGTACCGCCATCATAGCCGCTGATGAGTACGACATCAGCTCGGCCTTTGGCCACACCGGCTGCGATGGTTCCAACCCCCACCGCCGATACCAGT
>SLOG01000157.1 GCA_007132635.1 Limnochordia bacterium | reverse complement strand
ACTTTTCCGGATACTTGCATCTCACGACCGAAGAGCAGCGAGCACTGACTCATAGCGAAGGCTTTGCCGCGGGTGTTACACCCTATTGGGCCTCTCTCATGGACCCAGCCGACCCCAAGTGTCCGATTCGAAGGCAGTCCCTCCCTCAGATTCACGAATTGGAGCGGGGTGTTAACGATCTGCACGATCCATTGGCAGAAGACGAGAAATCGCCTGTGAGCCACGTAATCCATCGGTACCCCGATCGAGTCGTACTCATCGTAACCGACACATGCCATATGTACTGCCGGTACTGTACGCGCCGACGTCGCGTCGGATTTTCGGAGTCGTCCATCTCGCCATCCGAGTTGGAAGCCGCCCTAGATTACGTTAAAACCCATACAGAGATCCGCGATGTGCTTATTAGCGGAGGCGATCCCTTAGTCCTCAGTGACTCCAAACTCTTTGAGATTCTAAATAAAGTGCAGGCTCTCGAGCATGTCGAGGTAATCCGGATGGGTACCCGTTCTCCAGTCACAAACCCTTTTAGGATTACGGATGAGTTGGCTGAAGGTCTAAAACAGTTTCATCCTTTGTGGATAAACGTTCAGTTCAACCATTACAAGGAGATAACAGCCGACTCAACAGAGGCGTGCCGCAAGCTTGCAGACGCAGGGATTCCCCTTGGCAATCAGACTGTCCTTTTGAGCGGCATCAACGACTCCTTAATAGTCCAAAGGACCTTAGTTCACAAACTAGTACAGATGCGCATACGGCCTTACTATCTTTACCAATGCGATCTGGCAGAAGGAATTGAACACTTTCGTACACCGGTGGCCCGCGGGATTGAGATCATTGAAGGCCTGCAGGGACACACGAGTGGTTTTGCCGTACCCACTTTTGTCATTGATGCACCCGGAGGAGGCGGGAAAATCCCCGTGTCGCCGCAGTACTTGATTTCACAGAGCCCTTCAGATGTTACGCTGCGAAACTTCGAACAACGCGTGTTTAGGTATCCTGAACCGCGCTGCAGCCGCCAGAGGTTGTCATGATGGACCCCGTGGCCTTTCGCGTTGGAGAAGTTGCCATCTATTGGTATGGGATTCTTCTGGCTTGCGGACTGCTTGGTGGATTCGCATTGGCTCTGCGAAACAGCAAACAGCTGGGCCTGGACACCGACACTGTCGAAAGCATTCTCTTCAAGCTAGCTGTTTCGCTACTCATAGGGGCGCGGCTAGGCGCGATCGCGGCAGACATCGATCACTACCTGGCCAACCCCTCCCACGTCTTTCTGCGTTCCGGGCTGGCCTCTCATGGCGGCATTATCGCCGTGATGCTGGTCGGAGTCTACTTGACGCGCCGCCAACGCACCCATTATTGGCTAATAGCTGACGCCATTTCGCCGGGCATTCCATTGGGTCACATATTCATCCGATTAGGGAACTATATCAATGGAGAACTGTACGGCCTCCCTACGTCTCTTCCCTGGGGGGTCTCGGTACCCGGCATTCCGGAAGCCGTCCATCCATTGCAGCTTTACGAAGCAGCTATTTCAATTCCGCTGCTTCTGATCAGCCTTCGATGGGTGCGGACAAACTCCTTTCCTGGTTCTACGTTCGCCCGCGTGATGATCGCTCACTCCATAGTCCGATTCTTTCTGGACTTTCTGCGGCCTCAGGACACAAGAGTTCTTTATTTGTCTTTGGGCCAGTGGACGGCTCTACTGTTTATCGTCGGTTTAAGTGCCTTCTACTATAAGCGACGCGCGACCGCAATGGCTTGAAAAGCAGCAGAAACAGCAGAGTGTCCTCAGGACTCAGGCGTATCGTAGGAGATGGAACAAATTGTCAGCACTGCCGAATCCCTGGCTAAGTTCGTGGAAGAGCCAAACATCCTGATAGATAAGTTCAAACTCAAAACGGAAGGCGTACTCGACTGCCTTGGCATTGAGTACGCCTTCCGTTTCCTAATTGCCGTCAGTGATCAAATGGCCCGAGTCAAAACCTTAACCAGGTCGTCGCTGCGATACCGAGCAGTGACGGCATCCAGCCGCTCAGAATCAACGCCGTCATAACTGCGGGCGTCCGCCCAATCGCTGCTGTTAAACTGGATTACTACCTCGTACGGCGATGTGATACAGAATGGCGCTGCCTGCCCCACTCGTGCCAAGGCCTTTTGAACCGCACCTCTCAGTTCACTACGAACGCGCTGGGGGGCTTTCATCAAAGCCGCATGCCGAGAAAGCCCCGTTTTCGTCGCGTATATGGTGACTCCCGGCAAAAGCTCCTCAGCTTCCTGACACGCCTTGTCGTCACCGGAGACCATGATGACGGGCACTCCATTAAGGCCAAACAGCAGACTGTCCAGACCTATCTCCCCGATTGGTTGACCGTTCAACTTAACACCACGATACTGAGCGCTTGACATCGTGTGATCCCTTACTGCCCCAAAAGTCGATGCCATGGCATGGTAACCCATAAGGAACGCTCCGTCAAATCCTCGTTCAAGGCCAGGAAAGCGCTTGTCCAACGGAGTACTACCCATAACGTAGACCGCAGCCGGATGAAGAGAATCGGCGATGAAGTTATACCCACCACCGTGAGCATCCTTAACCACAATATCCTTAACGCCAAAGCTTGCCAACGCATCCACAACCGCGTTTACTTCCTGCGTTAACAAGTATCGTGCCTCCTCGTACGCTGACTGACCTCTTTGCAGCTGCTCTCGGAGCGCTACGCCTGCTATACCTTCCATGTCGACACTGACATAGATACGCACACAAATCCCCCTTTGAGAATGCTGGTTTTTCGATTTTGACATTGTCTTCGAGAGGGAGTCACAAAAGGCCTCCCGCAACCGAACCCGTACCGAAGCTTTCGTCTTACACGGCGCCACTTCAAATGCGAGGAATAGCAAACTAATCGGAAAATATGCAGGATCTGAGGAATTAAACTAGAATCCAAATACTAGTCGGGTTT
>SLOG01000370.1 GCA_007132635.1 Limnochordia bacterium | reverse complement strand
GGTCGCAGCCAACTGGGAAACACCGATGTGAGCTCGTCATTGTGTAGATAGTCTTCAAAGTGGAAACGGATGTCTTCAGTGGTTACTGGATGCCCATCCGACCAGCGCATACCCCGTCGAAGGGTCAGGGTATATGTTGTGCCATCGTCTGACACATTCCAGTCTTCTAGGACATTAGGTTGAATGTCCTCCTCCACGAAGCCGGGCAGTGGGTAAGACTTTAGCATAAACTCTGTCCGAATCATGTTCAATTCTGAGTTGGCCTCTACCCAACTATGAGGTTTCCGCAAAGTGCCCCCATATCGACCGATGTCCTCAGCCACTTCTACGACAAGAGGATTATCTGGAAGTCGTTCATCAACCGGAGGCAGCTCTCCCAAAGCCACACGTTCGGCCAAGATGGGAGCCTCACTGTAAGATTGAGCAGTTACACAGGCCGTCACAGACAACAACAATAGAATGAAACTAAAACCAATAGTAAACCGCCGCAAAACCTTCACCTCCGCATAGATTGGAACCATTTGTCAGACCGACATTTCGAAATCCAGTAGAACTCCCACCTCCTTGGCAGACTATCATTAATTATTTTTTTATACCATTCTCTATTTTTCCTGCGGCATGGACCCAAATCCTTGAAGGATATTTGTATCAGACCACAAAGTGTTAAGACAGTATCAAAACATTGACTTAGGAGTGAGAGCTGATGCTGCGAGACCTAGTGATGAAAAACAGGAGTTACCGTCGGTTTGACCAACGAACCCCAATATCTCGTGATGAACTGGTTGAGCTAGTTGATCTGGCTCGCTGTTCACCGTCAGGGATGAACCTTCAGCCATTGCGCTATCGGTTAGTGTATGATGCGGAGACGAATGCGGCGGTCTTTGACTGTCTTGCTTGGGCAGGCTACCTAAAGGATTGGCCTGGACCTCCAGATGGTGAGCGCCCCACAGCCTATGTCATCGTCTTGGGCGACACACAGCTGACCAAAACCTTTGGCTGTGATCATGGCATTGCCTGCCAGACCATGCTTCTAGGAGCAGCGGAGAAAGGTTATGGAGGATGCATGATTGGATCCATAAACCATCGCAAACTGCAAGAAGCGCTGGCAATACCGGAGCGCTACCAGATTCTTCTGGTTGTAGCTTTGGGCAAGCCTGTCGAGGAGATTGTGTTGGAAGAGGCTGAAGGCGGAGACATCCACTACTACCGAGACGATTCCCAAAAGCACCATGTGCCGAAACGTCCTTTAGACGAACTGATTCTTGATTGAGTGTTCTCTAGCCCTTCATCCAAATGGGCCCAAAACCGTTGACACTTCATCAACTGTGTATTATCCTGTTGTTAAAAGCTTGTGAAAGGAGTGGGGTTGTTCGTCTTCGCGCTTTGCTTTGACAATCAACAAACTAAGGAGGGCATAGTATGGTAAGACATTTCAACGTTTGGGCAGTGGCTGTTTTGGTTATCCTAGGATTGACTCTAACGGTGGGGGCGACATACAACGAATCGCCCATGTTAGCCGAACTCGTAGGTCGTGGAGAACTACCTCCTATTGATGAGCGTTTGCCCGATGAGCCGTTGGTTGTCGGACCCGGGCTTTTCATCCTTGAAGAGCATCTGAGCCCTGAAATCGGCGAGTACGGTGGGACTCTGCGGATGGCCAACCCACCAGGATTCGACCCGCACGTGTTTATTGGTAACCGCCAGCCGCTTCTGTGGCCAATGGGAAGCTTCTATTTTGAAGAGGGTATCGCGGGAAACATTGTGCGGGATTTTGCTGTATCCGAAGACAACAAACAGTTTACATTCTACATGCGAGAAGGCCTGCGCTGGTCGGACGGAGAGCCAGTGACGACTGAAGACGTTCGTTTCGCTGTGGAAGACATCCTATTCCACGAGGAGCTGACTCCAGTTTTTCCTCGCAAGTATCGTTCGGGGGCACGGTCGGATGGTACTCCGATGACACTGGAAATCGTCGATGAGTATACGTTCGTTGTGACCTTCGACGAGCCCTATGGTTCGTTCCCAGCTCAAGTCTCTATGGAAGGATGGGTCGGTTACCAAGACATTATTGTTCCGAGCCACTTCATGAAGAAGTTCCACTTGGATTACACCACTTTGGAGGCTCTCGAACCGTATCTTCGCGAAGAGGAACTCGATGACGAGTGGTGGATTCTGTTTAACACCAAGAATGTCACCAACTGGGACATGACCAACCCGCAGGCCATTGGCTTTCCTAGTCTGCTGCCATGGCTGATGGTTTCCGATGAAGGTGGATCGTTCCTCTACGAGCGAAACCCTTTCTTCTTCAAAGTAGACACAGCCGGAAACCAGCTTCCGTACATCGACTACATTCGTTCGGAGGAAGTTGCAGATTTCGAAATGGTCACCATGCGAACACTAACCGGTGGAGTCGATTACCCTGGCGAGCGGAGTTCAATGCGCGACATGCCCTTGCTGATCGAGAACGCTGATCGAGGCAACTATAACGTGGTTGTGTCGAAGATGCATCGCACACCGTACACCATCGCCTTGAACCTCAACTACCCTGAGGAGGGGTGGCGCGAAGTCATCAGTGATGTTAGAGTGCGGCAGGCACTCAATATGGCTATCGATCGCGAAGAGATCATCGACACATTCTACCTGGGCTATGCGTCACCGCCTCGCAGCATTCCTGCGGACTATGATCTGGACGAGGCAAATCGCTTGTTGGACGCGGCGGGTCTGGCTGACAGAGATGCAGAAGGCTATCGCTTACGGCCCGATGGAAAGCGTTTCGGCATTCACTTCGAAGTCCACGCACCGGATTCCGACATGATTCCTTTGACGGAGTTGATCGTAGAATACTGGCAAGAGTTAGGCGTCGATGCCAGCATGAGGCAGATTGATGGATCGCTGCTTGGTGTACGCATGCAAGCAAACGAAATCCAAGCGAGAGCACACTGGATCTCAGAGAACATG
>SLOG01000003.1 GCA_007132635.1 Limnochordia bacterium | reverse complement strand
GTCGACCGCGTCCCCAGCGTTCATAGGCATCTACGCTGTCCAATGCTTTCTTTCCTACAGGCACGATCCGCTCACGGCCGCCTTTTCCAATACAGCGCACAAAACCGAGCTCGTCGATATCTCCAACATTCAGGCCCACGAGTTCAGAAACTCGCAGACCCGAAGCATAAAGAACCTCCAGCATAGCCCTATCACGATAGCCGGCCGGACTGTCCGTTTTCGGGGCTTGCAGCAGTCTATCGACCTGGTCCAGTGACAGCACATGCGGAAGATAGCTGGGGAGTTTCATCGAGTCAAGTAATGAACATGGATCAAACTCTACTCTGCCTTCTGAAAGCAGAAAACGGTAAAAGCCTCGCAGAGCCGCTAGCCTGCGAGCCACTGTCGACTTGCTGAGACCATGACGACGGCAGTAAGCCAGATAACTGACAACGTCATCTACGGAAGCCTTCATGGGGTCTAGGCCTTCGTTTCCCACATAGTCCCAATAATGGGTTAGGTCTCGCTCATAGGCCTCACAAGTATTGGCGGCCAAACCTCGTTCCACGCGCAGATGGTTGATGAAATCCTGCACACAAAGCACTGTTAGTCGCCTCCTCGGAAAGCTGTGCAAAGAAAAAAGCAGGTGCAGCACCTGCTTAACTCTTCTTTCTGTCCTGTCCCTTTCCTTCCGACTCACTCTTTGGAAGCAGTTCTTTCCTCGAAAGGTTTATGCGTCCTTGTCTGTCAATCTCGGTGACCTTAACCATGACCTCGTCCCCGATATTCAAAACGTCCTCTACCTTATTAACTCGTTCACGTGCCAATTGGGAGATGTGCACAAGGCCTTCCTTCCCCGGAAGAATCTCCACAAAGGCGCCAAAGTTCATGATCCGTTTGACTTTCCCTAGATACTGGGTGCCAACCTCCACGTCCTTTGTAAACGACTCAACCAGCTTGCGAGCCTTTTCTCCGGCTGTACTGTCGGTGGACGCAATAAATACTCGCCCATCATCCTCAATATCGATGGCTACACCCGTATCCTCGATGATCTTGCGAATTGTCTTGCCGCCAGGACCAATGACGTCCCGAATCTTATCAACAGGAATCTCCATCGTAATGATGCGCGGAGCGTAGGGCGATACCTCACTGCGAGGCTTTTCAATCGCCTCAAGCATCTTGTCGAGAATAAAAAGTCGACCTGATTTGGCTTGAGAGAGCGCCTGACGCAGGATATCTGCACTAACACCGCCGATCTTGATATCCATCTGCAGAGCTGTTATGCCTTCGGCCGTCCCTGCGACTTTGAAATCCATATCACCTAAAGCGTCTTCTATACCCTGTATGTCACTAAGGATAGCAAAGTCATCACCAAACTTAACCAAACCCATCGCGATGCCGGCTACCGGACGTCGAATGGGAACACCCGCGTCCATCAAAGCCAACGTACTACCGCACACACTCGCCTGCGACGTCGAGCCATTGCTTTCCAGTACGTCGGACACCAACCGTAGCGTATATGGGAAAACGGTCTCTTCCGGAACTACAGGTAAAAGCGCCCTTTCCGCCAGAGCGCCATGGCCAATCTCACGCCGGCCGGGTCCGCGCATGGGCCGTACTTCGCCAACACTGTAGGAGGGAAAGTTATAGTGATGAATGTAACGCTTCCTATCATCATCCGTAAGATTGTCCAACATCTGTTCGTCACTCTTCAGACCTAGCGTGCAGGTGGTTAGTACCTGTGTCTGACCGCGAGTAAACAGGCCTGATCCATGGGTTCGCGGCAGAAGGCCAACCCGTGCCGATATCGCCCGAATCTCATCGGTCCGCCGCCCATCGGGTCGAATGTGCTTCCTCGTAATCAGGTGCCGAACTGTTTCCTTCACCAAGCCATCCAAAACGTCTGCCAGGGATTTGGCGTGATCTGCATACGCTTCCTCGCCAAACTCTGCCTCGTACTCCGTGTGGGCTTCTTGTCGAAGAACATCCTCAGCTTCTTCCCGAGCAAGCTTATCTGTATTCTGGAGCGCCTCTACGAACCGGTCTGCATAACGCTCCCGCACCCACCTGTCGACATCTGGGCTCGGTTGGGCCAGTGGGATCACCGCTTTTGGCTTACCGACTCGCTTCCGCGCTTCTTCCTGCATGGCGCAGAGTTCTTTTATGACGGTGTGGCCAAACAGAATCGCCTGCAGCATACTCTCCTCATCGACTTCCTTAGCACCTGCCTCCACCATCATTACGGCATCAGCAGTCCCGGCAACTATCAAGTCGATGTCTGATCTCGCTTCCTGATCCAAATCGGGGTTGATGACATACTCGCCATCGATCCGCCCAACCTTGACCGCACCCACGGGGCCTTCGAAAGGAATATCAGAAATGTGCAGAGCAAAGCTGGAACCGATCATGCCGCAAATCGCTGGCGCATTGTTCTTATCGACCGACATGACTGTTGAAACTACCTGCACATCACGGCGAAACCCATCAGGAAACAAGGGCCGTAGAGGCCGGTCGGTCATGCGGCAGGCCAAGACAGCCTGCTCACTAGGACGCCCCTCCCGACGGCCCCAGCCACCAGGAATCTTTCCCACTGAGTACATGCGCTCTTCATAGTCAACGAGCAGCGGGAAAAAACCAATGTCTCGTTCGCTCTTGGACATCGTAGCAGTAACCAAAACACAGGTGTCGCCGTAACGAACCAAAACCGATCCATTTGCCTGTTTCGCCAATTCGCCGGTCTCGAGAACGAGATCACGACCTCCTAATTGCATGCGGAAAATCTCCGCCATATCAAAACCTCCTTTGCTGCTCACGCTTGCTTCGTTTCGCAAAAAAGAGCGGGACATCCCGCTCTTGGCAGGCTTTGATTCCCCGCTACCTACAGGTCCGGGACAATCAACAGCCTTCTAATCCTAGCGACGCAGCCTAAGCTGCTCAATGATTGAACGATAACGGTCAACATCCTTCTTCGCCAAATAATTCAGCAATCCTCTGCGCTGCCCAATCATCTTGTACAAGCCCCGCCGGGAGTGGTGATCTTTTTTGTGAGCCCGAAGATGGTCAGTCAGTTCTTTGATTCGAGTCGTCAAAATGGCGATCTGAACCTCTGGAGACCCAGTATCACCCTCATGGCGTTTGTATGTCTCAATAAGAGACTGTTTTGATTCCCTGGAAATCATAATCTTCACCTCCTATTCTCAAGTCCGCCTCACCACCAAGAACAACGTTGGAGATTCGCTGTTCCTAGAAGGGGGTATCTAGCGCTATTATTCTAGCACAAGTCTACCTGAATGTAAACGAAATTCAGCTAAACGCTCTTGCGCCATATCCTGATCCATACGCATTTGGTGCTTCAGCTCCTCGACCGAACTAAACCGATAGATATCCCGCAGCCTATCGAGAAAACTCAGTTCCATCTCCTGCCCGTATAGGTTACCGTCAAAATCCATAAGGTACGTTTCTACCGTTTGCGCAGACGCACCAAATGTTGGGTTATCACCGATGGCCGTCAGCGAGGGATAACTCTGCCCATCAGCAAGATGACTATACGTAAGATACACTCCCTGCCGAGGCAGGACCAGTTCGTGCTGAATAGATAAGTTCGCAGTGGGAAAGCCTAGTTTGCGCCCTCTCTGCTGACCATGCGCCACTATGCCCCGGTAACTTTGAGGCCGTCCCAACAGCCTATGCGCCAGTCTAACATCTCCGTCATCGAGTGCCTGCCGTATTCGTGTGCTGCTGACAACACGACCATCTATGTACATAGGCGGAACCACATCCACGCGGTAATTATGAATCCGGCCCATGACCCTCAAAAGCTCAGGCGTACCCTCAGCTTTATGGCCAAAACGATAGTTAAAGCCGCAGATCACGTGGGATGCATGAAGCATATCTACCAGAATATCGCGAATAAATACCTCCGCCCTCAGGGAGGCAATTTCCTCATCAAACTTCAACCACACAACTTCTGAAATCCCTTGCCTTTGAATAAGAGCACGTCTGGTCTCAAAGTCACAGATCAGCCGCGGCTGCTGTTGAAAGTACTGATCCGGAGGATAATCAAGCGTCAACACTGTGCTGCACCCATCAACCGGTATACGATCGACCGCCCTACTCAAAAGACGTTGGTGACCCCTGTGAACTCCATCAAACGTACCCAACGCGACTGAACGAGGGCAGCCAAGATTGTCTCCAAAACCACACAGTTTTACGATGGTTGCCCCTCCTTCAAGACCAAGACAGGTTGGCACTCCAGGTTATTGCTGGTGTGTCGGACGACCCGAGCCAAGGCCAAAACCTCGCCCTCGAGGCCCATAATAAACACCTCGTCTCCGACCACTAAAGCCTGCGGCACATCGACAAGGTCGTCTGCCGGAACTCGGTTGCCGTGCAGCACCCTCATTTCAGCCAACGGGGAAACACGCACGCGCGGAAGATTCGGGAGTCCATCTTCCATGGGAATAAGGAAGGCATGCCGACCTGTCTGACAAGCCTCGGCAATCTCCTCCAGTGTCCAACCAGCAGAAACAGAAAACGGATCCGACGAAATACGGGACAAAAAGGACAGATGCCCGTGGACGCCCAAGACAGAACCGATATCATGGCAAAGTGTCCGAATGTAAGTTCCCTTACCGCAAGTCACCTGAAAAAGCACTCGACTGCCGAATGTTAGTGTTTCTTTCTCAGGTAGCACTCTGTTGATGTGAAGCTCGTAAATACGAACGGTACGCGGATCGCGATGAATTTCCTCGCCTCGACGTTCTCGCTCATACAGTCGTCTTCCGTCTACTCGTACAGCGGAAACCATAGGAGGCACCTGGGCAATATCGCCCAGAAACTGACTAAAGGCATCGGCAAGCTTTTCTGGCGAGACAGAAAAATCAGTGCATATAGCCTCGGTACGGCCGCTGGCATCTTGAGTGCTGGTCGCAACGCCGAGCGTCAACTCAGCCACGTAGGTCTTCCTTCCTGCCATGAGATACGATGAGAGCCGCGTGGCCTTGCCCACGCAAACAACGAGCACGCCACTCGCCCCGGGATCCAATGTGCCGACATGACCAACGCGGCGCTGCTTTAATTGCCTCCTTACAAAACCAACCACCTGGTGCGACGTCATCCCAGGCGGCTTAATGACATTGATGATCCCGTTCACAATCAGTCCCCCTCTGAAGCAGCGCCAGCGCAGACCGAATCACGCTCTCGACCACCTCGTCCAAGGTACCGTCGACGCGAGCCCCCGAAGCCAGTCGATGCCCACCACCATCAAATTCGACGGCCAAGGCATGTACATCGATCCTGTGCGATCGAAAACCGATTCGAATCTCCCCGGCCGCGACTTCACGGAAAAGAATGGCAATATCCGAACCCGCAACCATCCGAGCGTACTGCACGAATTGGTCTGACTGCTGCGGATCTAGATTAAACCGTTGGAAATCCTCGTAGGCAACCCGCATCCATACAACCCGCCCATCATCGCTGCGTTCCATCCGACTCAGAACAAATCCGAGAAGCTGTAAAAACTCAAAGGGTTTTGTTTCAAAAATGTCCCGGGCTGTCGTCGCTGGGTCAGCCCCTTGTCCGACAAGGAAAGCCGCCGCTTCCAGTACAGAACGGTCCGTATTTGCATAGCGGAAACCACCCGTATCCCCGACAATTCCCCCAAAAAGCGCCTGAGCAATGGGAGGGTCTATCGGAACTCCCAAGTCCTGGAGTACCCGAAAGACCATCAAAGCAGTAGCTGCTTCCGATGTGTCAACGTAGGCAGCGTCCGCCGCCTCGCCACTGCCTTGATGATGGTCGATATTCAGTACTAGTTCGGCTTGAGGCAGCAACTTCTCAACGGCGCCAATCCGGTTAACCTCACAGTCCAAAATGATCATCACACGGAAAGGCTCAACCTGTTGCGGTGTCTTGATCTCATCGACACCCTTCCACCGAAGTTCAGGAGGCGGCGCATCATTACTCACCATCTGGCAGCGTTTTCCCAAATGACGAAGGCCAAAACACAAAGCCAACATAGAACCGACGCTGTCCGGGTCGGGGTTTTCGTGCGCGGTGACAAGAAAATCATCCCTCGTCTGCAGAAAACCGACCACTGCCGCCATGCCGTTCAAGACTCGCTGCCTCCATCACCGCGAATGTCCTTCAGAATTGCGTTGATCCGCGCTCCTTGTTCTAAGGAAGAATCATAAACAAAGCGAAATTCGGGAGTCTTCCGCATTCGCACACGCTGTCCGATCTCAGTCCGGATAAACCCAGCAGCGCGCTTAAGAGCCTGCATCGAATCGTCGCGTTCTTCCTCGGACCCGAATACACTAATATACACCTTACAGTAGGATTGATCTCGAGACAGTTCCACGTCAGTAACGCTGGCAAAACCCAACCGAGGATCCTTGATCTCCCTCTGCAGAATCACGCTGACTTCACGCTTAATCTCCTCATTGAGTCTGGCGATCCGGTCACTCATGTCGTCACCCCACTAGAGCTGTCGTTGAACTTCTTTCATCACAAACGCCTCAATGACATCGCCTTCTTTGATGTCGTTGAACCGTTCAATTCCGATCCCGCACTCGAATCCCTGTGCAACTTCTCGAGCATCATCCTTAAACCGTTTCAGCGAACTGATTTGTCCCTCGTGAATCACAACACTGTCTCGCAATACACGTACTTGCGCCTGTCGAGTTACCTTTCCGTCAATAACGTAACAGCCAGCCACAATCCCTGAACCAGGGACTTTGAAGGTCTGGCGAACCTCGGCCTGACCCAGTGTTTCCTCGACAAAATCGGGAGCCAAAAGCCCACTCATAGCCGCTCTTATATCGTCAATGACGTTATAGATAATCCGATAAGAGCGAATATCAACACCCTCACGCTCGGCCGCTCGGCGGGCGTTTGGTTCGGGTCGAATGTTAAATCCAATAATAATCGCGTTCGATGCGGCAGCAAGACTCACGTCAGACTCATTGACAGCTCCAACTCCTTGGTGGATGACCCGAATACGCACTTCGTCCGTCGACAGCTTCTCTAGGGAACTCCGAAGCGCTTCGGCTGAACCTTGCACATCAGCCTTGATGACGACATTCAGTTCCTGCACATCGCCTTCCTTTATCTGCGCAAACAGATCGTCCAGGTTCACGCGGGACGTCCGATTAAGGTCTGCTTCGCGCTGCTTTCCAGAAGTTATCTCTGCCACCTGACGCGCTGTATGCTCATCTTGTACAGCCACAAAGGGGTCCCCTGCTGCCGGTACTCCACTGCAGCCTAAGACTTCGATCGGCTGTGACGGAACGGCCGTATCTATGGGATTGCCTTGGTCATCAAACAAGGCGCGAACCCGGCCGTGGTGAGTACCTACCACGAAGCTATCGCCCACGCGCAGCGTCCCACTGGAAATAAGGACTGTGGCAACGGGCCCACGACCCTTATCCAATTCGGCTTCAATCACGGTACCACGAGCCAGACGATCGGCATTCGCCTTCAGCTCTTCCATGTCGCTGACCAACAGGATCATCTCGAGCAGGTCTTCGATCCCTTCAAGGTGCAGCGCCGAGATAGGCACAAAAATCGTTTCTCCGCCCCACTCTTCGGCAACCAAGCCGTGTTCTGTCAGTTCCTGCTTTACCCGATCGGGATTGGCACCCGGTTTATCCATCTTATTCACCGCCACGATAATCGGAACACCGGCCGCTTTGGCATGGTTGATCGCCTCAACTGTTTGAGGCATGACTCCGTCATCCGCAGCGACAACTAAGATCGCGATATCAGTGACCTGGGCGCCTCTAGAACGCATGGCAGTAAACGCCGCATGTCCTGGAGTATCTAGGAACGTTATCTTCTTTCCTTTGTACACAACTTGATATGCGCCAATGTGCTGGGTGATCCCGCCGGCTTCAGTATCCGTAACTCGGGTCGTGCGAATCCCATCCAAGAGTGTCGTCTTTCCATGATCAACGTGACCCATAATCGTGACAACTGGCGGCCGATGCTGCAGCTTACTGTCATCATCCGAGGCTTCCTCGAAAACCGTCTCGGCTAAGTCTTTCGCAGGACGCACAGTAACACCGAACTCGCTGCAAACCAACTCTGCGGTGGGGTAATCGATAGATTGCGTGACAGTTGCCATGATCCCTAGATCCATGAGCTTCTTGATTAACTTGGCGGGCGCTATTCCCACTCGCGCCGATAACTCTTTGAGGATTATCAAATCCGGAATCTCTAAAGAAACGGCCTTGGGTTTAGGAGGCGCAGGTTGGACCTTCTGCTGATTTCTGCTCTGAGACCCCTGGCTCCGTCTAGGCCCATTTGCCTTGCGGTTTTTTGCCGCCATCTCTTCTTTTCGTTCGTCCTTAGCTTGAGTGCGTCTGCTTCGGTTCTTAGTCAAATGGTCACTCCCTGCCTCTGCCACGGCTTCCTCAGCTTCTGGCTGAAAATGTTCTCGCACCAGCCCGGCGATATCCTCTTCCACCGTACTCATGTGGTTTTTCACTTCAGCGCCCAAATCCAACAGGAAGTCCACTAACACCTTGCTTTCAAGATCAAGCTCTCTGGCAAGCTCATAAACTCGTACTTTCTTCATTGGCACCACTCCTTAGAAAATCAGCCCACCTACTGCTCCGGTGCCGAAACACCGTGTTGTCGAATGCTTTGGGCAATGCTCAGCGCAAACTTGCGTTCGCGCACACCCACGATGGCTCGCCGCGACTTCCCGAGAGCCATCCCCAAAGATATCTTATCACCAACCAAAAAAACCGGTACTCCACACGACTCTGCCAGACGCACAAACTTAGTTTTCGTGTTCGGAGCACTGTCTTCAGCAAGAAGCACAAGGAACAAACTCCCGCGGCGCAAGAGCGCCTCCACGCCTTGCTCTCCCGATACTAATTGGCCTGCCTTCTGCGCAAATCCCAAGAGGCTGTATAGTCTATGCATCAATGGCCTCAGCGAGTCGAGCTTTGACTTCTTCAGGGATCTGGCATTGGAGAGCTTTCTCCAGACGCTGCCCCTTAAAAGCGGCTTGCAGACACGCCTGCGTCGGGCAGACATACGCACCGCGTCCCGAGCGCTTACCTCTCGGATCCACTTCCACGTCATTCTCGGGAGTACGAACAATGCGAACCAAGTCCCGTTTTTCCTTAGTCGTTCGACAACCGATGCAAGTGCGCTGCGGCACATGTTTGCTTCGCATGCCTACTTCTCCTCTTCATCGAATCCGAAATCTTCCATATCTAACATGGAGAAATCCTTGAGAACGCGTTCCTTCTTTTCCTTCTCTTTCTTCTTCCGCTTTGCTTTATCAGATTCCTGTTTCTCTAGACCAGAGTCTGTTCGCCTTGGGCCAAATCGTTCTTCCCACGTCTTGCGTTTTGGCACATTGACAAGTTCCTGCAGATCTTTCTCGCGGTCTTTCACTTTTGGGGCGGGTTTTGCTTTTGTCTCACCGTCGGATTCCACTGCCGAAGGGACTTCTTCGATCCTAGCTTCTGGCGCAGCCTGTACGCCGCCAGGCTGAAACTCCGGCAAGTCCAGGGCTTGACTTTCGCTCTTAATGTCGATTTTCCACCCCGTAAGCCGTGCCGCCAACCGAGCGTTTTGACCCTCTTTACCGATTGCGAGAGACAACTGATCATCAGGAACGACAGTTCGGGCGGTCTTCGACCGCTGATCCAATACAACGTACAAGGTCTTCGCCGGGCTTAGGCTGCTGCCTACGAAGCTGGCAGCGTCTGAGGTCCACTCCACAACATCGATTTTCTCTCCGTTGATCTGCGATACGATGGACTGCACGCGCATCCCTCTTGCCCCAACACAAGCCCCTACTGCGTCAACATCCTCATCGCGACTGTAAACAGCCACCTTAGACCGATGCCCAGCCTCCCGGGACACTGCCTTGATCTCCACGATACCGCTTTCGATCTCGGGCACCTCAAGCTCGAACAGATTGCGGAGCAGCCCCGGATGCGTCCTGGAAAGCATGACCTGAGGTCCCTTTGTGCTCTGCTTCACTTCGTTGATGTAGAACTTAAGTCGATCATTTGGCCGGTAGGTCTCATGTGGTATCTGCTCACTTGCTGGCAGAACAGCTTCCACTCTACCCAAATCGACTATAATATTTCGATGTTCGGCGCGTTGAATGATGCCGGTCACGACATCGCCTTCACGATCGGCATACTCATTGTATACAATAGTACGCTCGGCCTCGCGGATCCGCTGAATAACCACTTGTTTCGCCGTCTGCGCCGCGATTCGCCCGAAATTCCTTGGCGTAACTTCCTGCTCCACGATATCGCCAACGTCGAAATTAGGATCCAACTCCTGCGCTTCTGTGAGAGCGATCTCTGTGGCAGCATCCTCCGGCTCCTCAACGATGACTTTTCGCGAAAACACGTGGATTTCGCCGGTATCCTCGTTAAGCTCCACTCGGACGCTCATGGCCGAATTGGCGCCATAGTTTCGCTTATACGCGGAGACAATGGCTACCTCGATGGCCTCCAACAGGATGTCTTTGGAGATTCCTCTTTCCTTCTCTAATTCACTCAGTGCCCCAATTAACTCCAAATTCATTGAAAACGGCCTCCACTTCTTTCCTATAACTCTACGGCCAACCGAGCCTTGGCTATCGCTTCTAAGGGAATCACCACCAACTCGCCCTTCTCTTCTATTTCCACACCGTCTTCACGGAAACCCTTCAAAGTACCTTCAAACTCCTTGCGACCAAGAAAGGGAGCATAGGTCTTTACGTTCACTTTCCGACCAACAAACAACGTATAGTCTCTTTTCGTCTTCAACGGCCGTTCTAAGCCGGGCGATGAAACCTCCAGTGAGTAGCCGTCTGGAATCGGATCCAGCTCATCCAACTTGGCACTCAGAGCCATACTCACATCTCGACAATCATCAATGTCAATCCCCTGCGGTTTATCAACGAACACGCGCAGAACCCACTGGGGACCCTCCTTCACGTACTCAACGTCCACAAGAAAGACATCAGTACCGCTCACGATACTCTCCACCAACGATGCAGTGAGGCTTTCGATTTTGACCTTTGTCAATAACAACCCCTCCTGAAGCTCCTATCTTCTAAAAGGCAGCTGGTTTTCTCGATTTTGACGAGAGCCAGTGCAGGCCGTTTACCTAAAATGCCAGGTAACGGCGTCGCGTTATGCCATCGTCTGTAGTAAAACGGAAGAAAGCAACGCCTTCCTAGTCTCCATCACCTGCCAGAGTTCTCCCGAGGCCATACTGCTTGTCTCAATACAGCACACATTAATAAGGCAAAAGAGTGGGCAGCACCCACTCTTACGGCGTCACGGAATCTTTTATTGCTACAAATAGTATACCACAGTGCTCATACTTTGACAACGGCTAAAAGAGCGTCAGCTGGTTGGTTTCCGACATTCCCTCCAAGCACCCATGCTGACGAAGCACTTCTACAACGGTCTTGGTCAAGCGGGCCCGCTGGCGCAAGTCCTCCACTGACGAAAACTCGCCGTTCTCCCGAGCAGACACGATATTCTGCGCAGCGTTAACACCAAGGCCTTGGAGAGCCGCAAACGGAGGAAGCAAGCGGCCATCCCTGATGCGAAAACGCCGGTGGTCCGACTCATACAATTCGATG
>SLOG01000393.1 GCA_007132635.1 Limnochordia bacterium | reverse complement strand
AAGAAGGGCTTTGGCTTCATACAGGCTGACGATGGACAGGAGGTTTAGACGTGAAACGGCTCGCGCCCAAAGGCCCACATTTCGCCGCCGCCTCCCGGGAAATGGGGAGAGCGGAGGTCTCCACCGTAGCGCCCAGGCTGCCATTCCAGATGCTCTTCACTGATTAGAACGCCAGGGCCAACCACAAAAGGCACATCGGGTAGACGTTCTTCAACCGGCGGGAGCTCGCCGGCGGCGACGCGCGCGGCCAACATAGGAGATTCCGTGTAGGCCGACCCAGCAGCCGTTGCTGGCCCCGACGCGAGCACCAACAGTACAAACAACGCAGCACACAGAGCAAGGTCCAGCCATCGAACATCACACAACGACGGTACACAGCGCTTGACCATTCAGATACCCCTCTCAAACTAGGATAAAGACCAGTTTCGCCAATAAACTCTGCCTTCCTCCTAACGTTCATGTTTTTACTAAGAATTACAAAAAAGGCGTAAGATTTGGTCGAACCGGGATGCTCGCAGGCTGCAGGGAAGCCGCTTAACTGCTCCCAGCCGAGTAGCGAGCTGGTTCACGGAAAACCTCCCGCAAATGCCATTCAGCAAAAGTGTTTCTTGGATAGTACTCGGGACTCTGCGGCCGGCGAATGCTCTTATCGTGGAACCGCATTAGCCATTCCGTGAACCCTGACGTGCCGTGTGCCTGCTGGGCTACCTTGACGATATATTGGCTATCGGCTCCAACCAGCGTAAATGCCCCTCGGTCGAACAGCTTGTGGTGCAGGGAGCAAAGAGCTAACCCATTGCGTTCGATGTCCGGCCCGCCGGACTGGTGCCATTGGATATGCGCCGCATCAAGAGCTACAGGTGCGTTTCCTAGTCTCACATTAAACCCGCAGACAGCACAGCTGTATTCATAGGCCAGAAGAACCCGTTGGCGGAAAGCCGGGTCTCTTGTCGACTTTCCGAGACGAGTCAGGTCTAACCCAACGGCAGTAAGGATATCCTCATGCAGTGACTCCGGAAAGTGCTCATGGAGAAGGGATTCGGCAATCTCGTTAACCAACTGCGGATTGTCTCTTAAGGTTTGATGTACCGCATCACTGAAACCACCGGACACGTTCTTTTCCATCAGGACAGATTCTTTGAACTGCTCGAGCAGCCAATCCTCGCCGTATCCCAAAAACCCCCAAAGGCCATCTTTCGCTAGGCGCAGGAAAGGATCGATAACCTTGGTCGCGCGGGGTGGGCCAAACTCCAGCAGCAGATCCCCAACATCGCGCTTCGTGTCTGCATAGGTTAGCCATCGCATGCCCCTTCGCAGCCTTCCCAACGCATATAAGAGCAGCAGCGGCTTATGGGGAGCGCGTTCGTCGCCCCGCTTCCAGATGTTGATTCCCTGGAACAGAGCCTTGACTTGTTCACCAGTCATCGAGTCCACTTCCTCTCCACAACTGCAACAATGTAGGCGGATTCTCTTAACTAGTTCTAAAAGCGGCAGCAAAGTCCTTTTAGACTGGTTAGCCTGGACTCTGGGTGCGGTCAGCAATCGGCAGCATTCGTGCGACTCTGACGAACGGCGTTCAACTAAGGGCTGTTTAGAAGAGCTGCCTTGACAGTTTCGAGGCAGGGTGTTAAACTAATAAAAACCGATGGGTTTACTTGGTATAAGCTGCATGTGGTAGAACGACACTCAAAAGAGTTAGCATCGGATTTGAAGGAGGAAACTATGTTGTATAACTCGATCACGGAGACTATTGGGAAGACACCGCTGGTCAAACTCAATCGACTGACAGAGCGACTTAAAGGGGATGTCTACGCCAAGGTGGAGTCTTTCAATCCGCAGGCAAGCGTCAAGGATCGCATAGGACTCGCCATGATTGAGGCGGGCGAAAAGGCCAACAAGATAGACAGAGATACTGTCATTATTGAACCGACATCCGGGAACACCGGCATCGCCTTAGCCTTCGTATGCGCGTCCAGGGGGTATCGGCTCATCCTGACCATGCCAGAGACCATGAGCGTGGAGCGCAGGAAGCTCATCAAGGCCTTTGGCGCTGAAATTGTTCTCACACCAGGCACTCTCGGTATGAAAGGTGCTATGGCCAAAGCCGAGGAACTCGCCAAGGGCCATCCTAACTCCTTCATCCCGCAGCAGTTCGAGAACCCAGCAAACCCTCAAATACACGAAACAACAACGGCAGAAGAAATTTGGTTGGATAGCGGGGGCAAAGTCGATATTCTGGTAGCGGGAGTAGGCACTGGTGGAACCATAACCGGTGTAAGCCGTGCTATAAAGAAGAAGAAGGCGGGTTTTCGATCCATCGCCGTTGAGCCTTTTGACTCTCCTGTCCTGTCCGGTGGAAACCCGGGACCGCACAAGATCCAAGGCATGGGTGCAGGTTTTGTGCCTGGGGTGCTGGACCAGGAGTTAATTGACGAGGTCATAACAGTGACAGACAGCGATGCCGGGTCTGCTGCTAGGAAACTAGCGGCGAAGGAGGGGATCCTGGCCGGTATCTCGGCCGGGGCAGCGCTGCATGCCGCCTTGGCTGTAGCTGCTAGGGACGAATCAGAAGGGAAGTTTATCGTGGTGGTACTGCCGGACACGGGTGAGCGGTACCTCTCAACCTGGCTGTTTCATGATCTGTCTTCTGAAGACGAGATCGCGCTCTGACCTTTGGAGGGAGAGTTTTGGTAGAAGGGACCCTTGTCTTGGGATAAGACAGGGGTTTCCTTTTTTCTGGACGGGGTCAGACCCTGGAAGAAGGAGACCCCGACAGAAGGATCAACCCGACCTGCAGCGAACATAGCGTTGACAGGTGTAATTAAGAGGAGGGATAGCTTGCAGAAACGTTGGGAAAAGGTTTTGGAGACGTTCGAAGAACGCGGTTTGGACGCGCTTTTGGTTGTCAAGCACGAGACCGTT
>SLOG01000423.1 GCA_007132635.1 Limnochordia bacterium | reverse complement strand
CCGGGCGATGAGCGAGGGGATCGTCAACACTCTGATGAATCACCAGGGCGTCCGGCATGCCTGTTGGAAAGGCTTGGCTTTGGTACGTCTCCAGGTGGGTTTGGCGGTCCTCCTGCTGAACACCCTGAAATGGCACAAGATCCTTCCAACAAAAGTTAAATGTCAAGACCTGACCCCTATTCCATCGCCTCCGTTCCGTCGGATCAAGAGTCTGTGGATCTCATCATCCGGCTCGTTCCGGGCGGTATCTGTACAACATTCATGCACAGCCATGTCAAAGAAGGTGACACTGTTACGCTAAGAGGGCCTTTCGGTGATTTCTACCTTCGGGACGGAGCTGACGAGCTAATTTTCATTGCGGGCGGGTCAGGTTTGGGTCCCATCAAGTCTTTGGTGTTCGATATCCTGGAGCGTGGTTTGGACAAAACGATGACCTTTTTCTTCGGAGCCGTAACAAAAAAAGACCTATATTATGTAGAGTTATTCTCCGAGTTGTCTGAGAAACATGACAACTTCTCGTTTGTACCAGCCCTCTCCAAGCCGGATCCAGAGGACAATTGGGATGGTGAAACGGGCCTAATCACGGAGGTTGTTGAGCGATACATCAAATCGCCCGAAAACAAACAGGCATATCTCTGCGGTAGTCCTGGGATGATCAACGCGTGTATCAATGTCCTAGTAAGCATTGGCGTTACGGAAGACGCGATCTTTTTCGATAGATTCAGTTAACCAATGCTGGTTTTCAGCACTCGCGGACAGCAACGGGCCTATGGGTACTGCACAAGGCCAAGGAGGAATCGATGTGAAACAGAGTCCGGAAATGCAGCGCATTCAGGAGACTATGACATTCGGCAGCCTTGCTGCCCACGGCTTTCTTGGTCACGACACACGAAACTTGACGGACATTATCCGAGACGACACGTTGGCCGTCGAGAGGTTAGGTCTGACGCATTCTGCTATAGCAGATCGCATGGAGTATTTCACAGAACTAGCCTCAAAACGGTTAGGCGAATCTGTAGAAATTGACGGGATCTACCGAGTGGTGTGTGAAGAGCACAAGGGCAAACTGCCCTGTCCATTCGCTGACAATGTCCGGGTCGCGAAATCCATGACCACTGTGATTAATGCTGAAAACCACCTATCTATGAGGTGGTCAGCTCTAAATGTGCATATGATAAGGGCTCACGGTTTTTACGAAGGCCTAGGCGCCCGATTTCGTGTGGATCCAAAGCTCACCGCAAAAGCCTTGGGTCTAAAGACCAGTTGACGTTCTCTGCTAACCAATAGAAAACGGACGAAGCCCTCTGCCGAGGCACTTCGTCCGTTGTTCTGGAAGCTTTCTGCCTAAGGCATCGTGCGGGACGCCGCTTCATCGTCAGGAACAACCTGAGTGCCGGCCCAGCGGTCTCCTAGTCGACGTGCTGCCGGATCGGTGAGAATCAGAACTAGCTCAATCACGCCCACGACTAGCGCGATGGGAAACCCTATCAGAATGCCTAATACCGGGATGATGGAAAATAGGTTTCCGATACTAATGGGGATATTCCGCTTGGCGGATATGGCCCAATCAACCACCGTCTCATCTTCGGTCACAACTTTGATCTGCATAATCTTCTTGCCAACACTCTTATTCATCCACTGGGCATCCTTGGTAACCTGATACATGACCGCATCCTTCAGCAGCAGGTAGGCTAAGCCGATAAGCCCTCCAAGAACCGGGATGAAAGCAAACACCCAAGCAATAGCTCCGTCAATCAATGCCGCCAAAACCCGTTTCACTAGATCCGCCTTTTCGTGTTCCATGAATCCGCCTCCTCGCTGCCAGGCTGCCCTGGCATTTATTTCCCAAACCTATTAACTGGGATTTCGGCATACTTTCTAATTATCCTCTTGGAAAAAGGAATTTCCTCTGCGGAATTCCAAATTCCCCAAAATCGCTGCGCGAGTAGAGGTCCGTGCCTTTCCAAGTCGAACTACTAGCCGGCACCGACTATGTACATGATCGAAAAATCGGGAGGGGAACCTAATGAAGATAGCCAAACGTGATCCGATTTACACCGAGCATAGCCGCCATAACCATCCGCATATCACTGTAGAGCCTGGTGAGCGTTTCCTGGTGGAAACCGAGCTTTGCTCGGGCCGGTGGCTACAGTCGCCGGAAGACCAGTGGGATCCTTCCAAGACTGAAGGTGCCAATCCGTGTGTCTGTGTTTCGGTTGCTGGAGCACAACCTGGGGACATGCTCGCCGTCGCCATCGACTCGATAAACGTCGGTTCTTTGGGTTACACAGGATTTCACGGGGATCATCACTCTTTGGCCCATCGTATTCATAGGCATCCCTGGGAACTGACTACCAAAACCGTGTCGATCCGAGACGGGTTTGTGGAGTGGGATTTAGGGAAAAAGCTCCCGGTCAGACCGATGATCGGTACGTTAGGGACAGCGCCAGAGCGAGAGGTCATTTCCAACAGCAGTGGTGGACCCCACGGAGGAAACATGGATGCTCAAGAGATAACTACTGGGACGACGGTATATCTTCCTGTCCATGTACCTGGCGGGCTGCTGCACATAGGTGACGCACATGCCCTCCAAGGCGACGGTGAAATTAATGGCGGCGGCGGTATTGAGTGTCGAGCAACAGTCGAAATGACCGCCCATGCTCGCTCGAGGTTTGACGGAATGCAGTGGATTCGGGCCGAGAATGCAGAGTATCTGATTACGGTGGCCTGCTCCTCTACAGCCGAAGAGTCGTTTTACCAAGCAGCTGGAGAGCTGCTTCGATGGGTAATGCAGACCAACGCAATGTCTGAACCAGACGCATATCTTCTTCTTGGTCAGGTCATGGAAGCGCGATGCACTCAGTTTGTGAATCCCACTCGTACCTACGTGTGCAAGATACGGCGTGAGTATCTATAGAAACGTAAGATCAAAGGCAGCAGCGCAGAGCGCTGCTGCCTTTGATCTTACCAAAACGGCCGAAACTGAACTCT
>SLOG01000006.1 GCA_007132635.1 Limnochordia bacterium | reverse complement strand
GGTATTGGAGCCAACCAGCGAGCCGTTCAGTGGTATTTCACCGAGTAACGGGGAAGACTGTTTCTGTGGTGCCCTTACCAGTCCCTGCGACGCCAGCAGCCGTGAGCTGCTGGCGTCCGTTTATTCATGAAGGAATTTGCTAGGCAAACAGCCAATGTAATTGGATAGGAGGAATGCCGTTTGCATGAACACACGGAAGCTCCCAACCTGCTATTTGTATTCGCTGACCAACTGCGAGCGCAGAGCGTTGGCTGCTATGGTAACCCTGAAGTTCAGACTCCTCATCTCGACGCCTTAGCACAGAACGGAGTCCGCTTCGCCCATGCTTTTTCCAACTCGCCGGTCTGTACCCCCGCCAGGGGTTCACTCCTTACCGGCGAATACCCCCTGGACCACGGTGCCGTCGTTAATGATGTGCCGGTCTCAACCGAGTGCTGTTCGATTGCTCACGTGCTGAAGGATGCCGGATATGCCACTGGCTATATCGGAAAGTGGCATTTGGATGGCGTGCCAAGAGATCGATTTACACCTCCCGAACGTCGTCTGGGCTTTGATTTTTGGCGCGTGTGGAACTGCAGCCATGCTTACTTAGACGCCAAATTCTTTGGCGACGATGCCGAGGCTGTACCAATTGACGGCTATGAACCTATTGCCCAAACCGACATGGCCATGGAGTTTATCGAAAGCCACCAAAGCGATCCCTGGTGCCTTTATCTTTCCTATGGGCCTCCCCATGATCCTTATGATCAAGTCCCGCAGGAGTACTTGGACCTTTATGATCCTGACAGACTGCAGCTGCGCGGCAATGTGCCTGAGTCGGTTCATAAGCAGCGCGGCCAAGGTTGGCGAGCCGATCCGTACCAGGTCACTGCCGGATACTACGCACACGTCACAGCTCTAGACGAGCAAATAGGCCGGCTGATCCATCAGCTGAACGCCTTGAACTTGACCGACAATACCATCGTCGTGTTTACCAGCGATCACGGAGACATGCTCGGTTCGCACGGGCTACGCAACAAACAGCTGCCACACGCCGAGTCTATCGATGTGCCGCTGATCGCTCGCTGGCCACAGAAACTACCTGCAGGCGCGGTATGCGACGGGCTCATCGGCTTGGTTGATTTGGTTCCAAGTTTAGTCGGCCTCATGGAGCTGCAGCTACCCCAGCCTGTAGGAGGCGCCGACCTGAGTCCGATGTTCGTCAACCCTATTTTGCCGGGCCACCGCAGCTGCTTTCTCATGGACATCATCCCTGTCGATCAGAACGTGGGCCGCGACCCGTGGCGCGGTGTCCGTACCCAACGGTACACGTATGTGGAAAACCCCGCACGGGAGATAACGCACCTTTTTGACAACGATGCGGATCCACTGCAGCTGACCAACCTGGCAGAAAGGTTCCGGGGCAGTTCTCTGGCCGCATGCCTGGCTCGCGAACTCGAGGGATGGCTTCACCAGACTGGCGATTCATTCTCCCATTGGGAGGAGCACATACGCGCGTTAAAGGCTGTCGATCTGTGGAACGCACGCGAACGATACGCAGGCGAAAAGTATCTGCACCATTTAGGTGCCGAACCGCGTTTTTTGACGTGAAACGTTCGGCCCAGTTCTGTTTTGTTCAGAGAAAAAGGAGGCCTTGCTAGTGCCAGCTAACAGTACACAACCCAACCTGCTATTCGTGTTTGCCGATCAGCTCCGGGCTCAGACAATGGGCTGCTACGGAGACAACCAAGTGAAGACCCCCAACTTGGATGCGCTTGCCGCCAGTGGGATCCGCTTCGGACACGCGTACTCCAATTCACCGGTCTGCACGCCGGCCCGCGGCTCCCTGCTGACAGGCAATTTCCCCCTGTCCCACGGAGCGGTAGTCAATGACGTGCCGCTCGCATCCGACTGCACATCCATAGCCCACGTGCTGAAGGACAGTGGCTACGCCACCGGTTACATCGGTAAATGGCACCTGGACGGAGTGCCACGTGATCGGTTCACCCCGCCGGAACGACGCTTTGGTTTCGACTATTGGCGGGTCTGGAACTGCAGCCATGCCTATCTGAATGCCAAGTATTACGCAGACAATCCTGACGAACCCATCGAAGTGGAAGGTTATGAGCCGATCGCCCAGACCGACCTCGCTCTGGAGTTTATTGAAACCAATCAAGAGAAACCCTGGTGTCTGTACCTTTCCTGGGGACCGCCCCATGATCCGTATGACCAGGTGCCCCAGAAATATCTGGATATGTATGATCCGGATGAGATAAAGCTGAGAGGAAATGTTCCGGATACGGCCAAGGATAACAAGGGTCAGGGATGGCGCCAAGATCCCTATTTAGGTCATGCCGGTTACTACGCCCACATGACGGCGCTGGATGATCAGATGGGACGCCTTATGGAGAAACTCGAACAATTACAGTTGGCGGACGACACGATCGTTGTGTTCACCAGTGACCACGGTGACATGCTCTGGTCCCACGGACGCCGCAACAAACAGCGGCCGTACTCGGAATCCATCGATGTGCCACTTCTGGTTCGCTGGCCAGCCGAACTGCCCCAGGGCGCCGTCTGCGACGGCATCATCGGCTTGACGGATCTAGCCCCCACATTGCTCAGTCTGATGGATCGCGAGTTTCCGGAACCGGTGCACGGTACGGATCTCAGTTCAATGTGCTACAATCCCTTGGAAACAGGCCTCACCAGCTGCTTTATCATGGATTTGATCCCCGTAGACCAGAATGTTGGCGAAGACCCGTGGCGCGGTGTCCGCACACAGCGATACACCTATGTGGAAAACCCGCAGCGCCAGGTCACTCACTTGTTTGACAATGTCGTCGATCCCCTCCAGCTTCACAATTTGGCAGACGACTATGCAGGCAGCGATTTGGTTCAGCACCTTGGAGGGGAACTCCAGCGATGGCTGGACCACGCCGAAGATCCATTCCTCGACTGGGACGACCAGCTGCGTCGGCTTGGCCTGGTGGAGCTGTGGAACAAGCGAGAGCATTTCATGCACCG
>SLOG01000305.1 GCA_007132635.1 Limnochordia bacterium | reverse complement strand
CACTAATGTCACGGTCCTGGTGCCCGATCGTCGTGAAAACCGCATCTACACTCCCAGTACAGTTGTGGCCGAGTGGGGAGTCTCCCCCGAACAGATCCCGGACATTAAGGCGCTTATGGGTGATCCGAGCGACAACATCCCCGGAGTTCCTTTGGTCGGCCGAAAAACTGCCGTCCGATGGCTAAAGCATTACCAGACTCTGGAAATCCTACTCGAAAAAGGCGCTGAACTCCGAGGCAAAACGGGTGAAAACCTGCGCCGCTTTGAAGACTCGGCGCGCCTTTACAAGAGACTCGCCACCATCCGCTGCAGCGCTCCTATTCTGTGGTGCTGGCAGTCCTGCATGCTGTCACCGAATGCAGCCGCTTTGCGTCATACCTTAGACGACATAGGCATTCGTGCCAGCGTGCCTCAAAATCAAGCAGGAAGCTGATAGCGGAGACAATTTCTCATTAATTATCAGAAAAGGATTGTATTTTGCATCTTATCGTGTTACGATACTAAATAGCGACGCCCAAGGACAACTCTTGTCGTAAAGGAGGTTCCTATGCACCTGTTTTTGTCGATTCTTGTGATCCTGTATGCCGCATTGGGAGCGGCGGCCCATCCCTGGCCTACTGACTACCGTTCCCTGCAGTTTGCTCACTTAACCGCTCAGGCAGCCGAGTGGGATTGCGGGCCTGCCAGCGCGGCATCGCTGTTGATACTTCTCGGTCGTCAGCCCACATCCGGCATTGCCTTGGATAAAACTGAGGGAATCTCGCTGTATACACTCCAGAAAATCCTCGAGCACTCTGGTGTGGACAGCGTTGGCTACACCATCTCATGGCCGCAGCTCGAGGCCTACTTTAGCGATCCAGAGGCACCACCTGTTATCGTACATACGGATGATCCAACCGAACACTTCGCCGTACTGCTGACACGGAAACTGGGACATGTCCTGCTCGCCGATCCGTCCTTAGGTCTGCATGCACTACCGGAGACTCGTTTTCAAGAACAATGGACAGGATATGTGCTAGTCCCGATCGTAACCGGCCCTACACCGTGGGACAGAAGTCCGATGTTCCAGACGCTTCAGCGCAGACTGCAGTTTCTCAATACCGCACTCCAATTCTGATGAAAGGGTGATTGAATGTCGTTCATCACATGGGCAGCCATTGCCTTGCTAGTCCTTCCTGGGACAGTTTCCAGTATGTCAGCGGATCCGTCTCGTGTCTCGTTTGCGCAGGATACTCTCACCGTGGTTTGGTCTGTCCAGAAGAGCACAATTCCCCTCCCCAACGGCCACCTCGACGAGATTTTTGGCCGCGTGCGGCTTTCGGTACCCATCGGTCAACGGATTGCTGTCGGCGCCGAAGCCGCTGTACTGCAGGACGTCTGGGCTCCCACCTCGTCCGGAAGCAAACGGCAGATTCGCGGGGTCCCGTCCGCTCAACTCACTTACCATTACCGCCAGAAAGCCAATCAGCGAAGTTCAATTGGCGCCTCAGTCGACAATCGAACTCTGCGCTTGCAGCACCAGTACCGCGCCGTCCATGACCCTCTGCTCTTCACATCGAAAACAGCCTTTCGGGTCGTCCATGATCGTAAATCCTCAGCTAACGACCGTTGGCATTGGAGCGGGCAGGTGCTTTTCGCCGCCAATGCCCACTGGGGATTAGGAATGGGTCTCGAATGGTCCCGGGGAGGTCCCGCCATCCGTCCGACCATCGTCTGGAATCTGGAATCTGCCCAGATCACGGGAACAGTCGGCTTCTCCCCAATGGATAACGCTGCCGTGATCGGACTCAGTCTGCAGCTAGCGTCTCCATCTCCGTGAGGAGAGCATCAAACACCTGCATTGCTGCTGCTGCGGGTTGAGCTGTCCGCATGTCAACGCCGGCTCGGCGCAGAAGCTCAACAGGATAATCTGAACCGCCGCTCTTTAGGAGATCCAAGTAGCGGTTAGCATCCGCGGCATCGCCGCTCAAAACCTGTTGAGATAAGGCGACAGCCGCAGAGAAACCCGTGGCATACTTGTAGACGTAGAACGGTCGGTAGAAGTGGGGTATTCGGGCCCATTCCACCTCAATAGGCTCATCAACGGTCACACCATCACCAAAGTACTTCGTATTGAGATCATAGTATAGACGGTTAAGACCGTCGGACGTCATGGGCTCGCCTTGGCCAATCGACCGATGCACCAGCATCTCAAATTCGGCGAACATTGTCTGACGGAATACGGTGCCGCGAAACTGCTCCAGATAATGGTTCAGCAGGAACATCCGCTGCTGCCTATCATGAGTCTTTTCCAGCATATGATGCATGACCAAACACTCGTTGACCGTTGAAGCTACCTCCGCTACGAAAATGGTGTAATGTGAATTCACGAAATCCTGATGGGAGTCAGAGTAAAACGAATGCATTGCATGGCCCATTTCATGGGCCAAGGTAAACATCGTATCGACGTTGTTTTGGAAGTTCATCAACACGTACGGGTGAACACCATACGCACCCCATGAGTAGGCGCCACTAGTTTTACCTCGGTTCTCAAACCAGTCAATCCAACCCGACTGAAATCCTTGCCCCAAATCCGCAGTATATTGGCTTCCGAGCGGAGACAGCCCCTCAGAAACGATGTCCATGGCCTCTTTGTGAGAGAATTGCATGTCGACATCCTTAACCATGGGAACGTACACATCATACAAATGCAGTTCATCTAATTCCAGTAGACGTTTCCGCAGGTTTACATACCGGTAGAAAAGCGGCAGATGTTCATGGACGACGTCAATGAGATTCTCGTAAAGACTCGGCGTGACATTGTCTTCGTCTAAAGCAGCTTCTAGAGACGAATCATAGCGTCGCGCTTTGGCGTAGAACTGCGCACTCTTGACCGCAGAAGTGTACGTTGCAGCTAGAGTGTTCTTCCACTTCGAGTACGTTGCGTACATTTTCCGAAAGGCCTCTTCCCGGACCCGCTGATCCTGGCTTTCCATTAGATTAAGATAGCGGCCGTGGGTCAGTTCAATCT
>SLOG01000209.1 GCA_007132635.1 Limnochordia bacterium | reverse complement strand
TGGATCTCCATAGAGGGCCCGGTCCCAATCCAAAAGTCCAGTCACGTGACCGTCGCTGTTAATTAGGATGTTCTGTTCCCAAACATCCATGTGCAGAAGGGAGGCGGGGGGATTGTGCTCAAAGGCGGCACTTCGCTCTCCTAGAAATGATAGTAAACACGCGGCTTCTTCCTCAGTGTATTCGCCCACAGAACGAACATCATCGACCAGCGCTCTCCACATGGCAGCGAAAGCTGCTTTCCAGCTGGATTCTGGTGCCAACGGTGCATGCTCTCCGAGATAACCGTATTGTGCTGTCTGCAAGTTGTGTACTGCACACAAATGGGCTCCCAACTCATATAATGCCTGGCTGCGCTGTGTTCCGGATAGCAGCCTGTCGCTCAGCGGGTCGCCTGGAAGTCGTTTTAAAACCATCACATCTGTTGGGACTGTTTCCCTGGTGAAATCTATGAAGACCACAGGCGCCACCGGAACATCGGTTTCGGACAACAGGAGCCGGTGGATGCCTGGTTCCTGCCGCATCATGTCTTTCTCGTAAAAGCAGAAGACGCTGTCTGGCGGAGGAGCCACGCGTGCAACCCAGGTATCTTCACCCATATCCAAAAGGTATGAGGTATTGAACTTCCCTGTCTTAATGGGGTTAAGGGCTTGAGGAATGCGTCCTGTCCTGGCCGCCACCAATTCACGAAGCTGTTCAGCACTCTCCATGGCGAGAAGCCTCCAGCGCCTGGATCAACGGGTCATGAAGCCGCCCGTTAGATGCCAGTACTTCACCAGACTCGATGGAAAAGGTTTTACCGTCTAGGGTCGTCACTGTACCGCCAGCTTCCTGGACGATCAAAGCACCCGCAGCCGTATCCCAGGGTTTGAGTTCGAACTCCCAAAAACCATCCAACCGACCAGCTGCCACCTGACAGAGGTCCAAAGCAGCCGATCCCAAACGCAGCACACCTTGGGTCCGCCGCACCAGATGTCGGTATTCTTCAACATTATCGCGGTCCGTCGAGGCCACGTTGTAAGGAAAGCCCGTTGCTAAAAGGCTCCGCTGCAGTGTGTCGGTATAGCTCACAGCGATAGGATGGTCATTGAGCCATGCCCCTTCACCGCGAACAGCTGTATACATCTCATCGGCCATTGGATCATATACCACGCCCAAGAGCAGTTCGTCGTCCTGAAGAAATGCTGTCGACACGGAGAAATAAGGGAAGCGATGGGCGAAATTGGTAGTGCCGTCCAACGGATCAACAACCCACTGGCTAGTGCTCGACGCAGGACCGACAGCTCCTTCCTCTTCCGCTAGGATCTTATGATCCGGGAACTGGTGCTGAATAGCCTCCACAATTAGGGCTTCAGCAGCCCGGTCCGCATCTGTCACAAGGTCAATTTCTCCTTTGTGTTCCACCGATAAACCCTCTACCAGAGTATCTCGCAGAACGCGTCCTGCAGCATAGGCAATATCTTTGGCAAACTCAATAAGCATTCCATGACCCTCCCCCAAACGGATCGACTACTCGAACCAGCTATAGGCTCCCACAGCTTGGGCTGTGACGGCGGTATCCAAGAGTACTTCGCGATGCACTCGCTCATCAGTCTCAACAAAGACTTGGACATCCATCGCGTGGCGCTGCTTGGCAGCACGCGCAGCCGCTGCTCCAGCCTCTTGGCGAGCCCAAGCCAGCGCTTCAGCATACTCATTAAACTCCTGGCGCGAATCCGGTGCGAAACAGACATACCCATCCACAACCTGTCCATCCAGCACCGGTTCGATCCGCACTTCGACGTGAACAGAAACACTGCCGGTAATGGTACCCACGGCGTTGGCCACAGCTGCATGCTCGGGGATCAAGCACGTAGTGCCAAGCTTGTCCGCCACGGCAGGCAGGAATACGTGTACGGGTGCTCCAATACCTACGAGCTCAGGAGCAGCCGAATACTGGCAGCGCACAAGTGCACCGTTAGACCCACTCTGGCGAAAACCGAGACGAAGCAGCTCGTGGAGTACCTCAACACCGCCGTTTTGCAACAGACCCGGATTCTCTTCGTCTAAGAGCATGGTTAGGATATTCAGATAGAGCTTCTCCTGAACGAGCGAGAACACGTGCGTGACCAATTCATCAAGAGTACTGCCCATCTGCCCGGCCATGATTTCGGCAGCGGCCCGAGCTGCTTTGGGGGAAAACGCTTCATAGACGCCGGCAATGTGCATGAAGTCTGTAGGAGTGAGCCGGCTCTCAGCCAGCACATCCCACTGCTGCAGCCGCTGCAGCCGCAGATCAAAAATCGACAGACCAAGTTCACGAGCCAAATTACGTAAGGTCTGCGGCCCGCGAGATAGAACATCAAGGATCTGGGTCTCCTGCTGGGTTAGTTCACCAAGGCCGTCCTGTGACCTCAAGAGGTAGAGAAATCCAGGCTGGGTCTTGTCACCCAAAGCTTCAATCTGGGGAAGGACGTCGGAGTGGTGAGCCGCCAGCCACGAAATAGGCGCAACACGGTCAGGTCCCAGCGTCAAGGCGCCGTGAGAGTCCAGGCGCACGGCACTGTCTCCGCCCAAGCCAATCGTATGCAGGCGAATCGACTTAGTTCCGGTAAGCCACTGACCAACCTTGAGACCACCATAGGCTAGCTTCATTCTGCCGCCGCTGACCACGGCCAGATCGCTTGTTGTCCCTCCCATATCGACAACAATGCAGTTCCCTCGGCCGGTAAGGCGCGTACCACCAACAACACTGGCTGCCGGCCCAGAAAGAAGTGTCTCTAATGGACGTTCTTGAGCGAATTCCTTCGACATCAAACTGCCGTCTCCCCGCATTATGGCGAGAGGCGCCTGTATGCCCTTGGCAGCCAGACTGTGCTCGACTGCGATGATAAAGCGCTCCATAATTGGGATCAACCGCACATTCAGAAGAACAGTGGCAGCACGCTTAAGAAAATTCAGGTCTCCCAGGATCTCGTGAGCGCAGACAACCGGTTTCTTAACAGTTTCGGTGATCACCGCCTTGGCCTGCTTTTCAAATTC
>SLOG01000268.1 GCA_007132635.1 Limnochordia bacterium | reverse complement strand
TCATCCTGATGGTTCTTTCTGTGCCCTGCCATCTGCACTATCCTCCTTTTCCTGTTCTCTCCTGTATTCGATAAATTCCAACTGTGCCTGTATCTTGATCAACTCAATCTCCAACTGCCTGCATCTGTCTTGATGTTTGATCAACTCTTGCTTTAAGGTTTCGTAATTCTGCACCAATCTGCTGTGATCCTCTGTGTATGCATCCTTTAACTGCTCTGCCATAACTCCACCTTATATTGTGTGCCATTCAGATGATATAAAATCCAGAATGCCTCCTCATTAACTGTTGTATCATGCCAGATGATGATTGATCCATTTGGGATTGTTGGTTCACTGTCCTGTCCAATTATCCTTGGAATTAGATTGCCATCCTTACCAAATGTAAGATCCTTGAGGAAATTTGCATCTGATACAACATCCACTCTGATGGTATCAAGATCATCACCAATTTTCAACACTCCATTTGCCAATACTCTATCCGTATATACAAAATTCCATTGATCTCCTGCTGTTCCAAGATTTTTATCTGATGCACCTGTTGGTATAATATCATTAACTGCTGTGATTGAATTCAATCCCATGTTCAAGTTCCCACTCATTGCCCTTGTTCCATCCACCAGGAGATATTGTGTATGATCATCTGCATTCAATCCAAGCAATGCACTGTGTGAGATTGTGGATCCAAACTTAACCCATTCTGTCCCATTCCAAAGTTTCTGCACTTGTATATCCTCAACAAATGTTGCAAAACCTGGATCTGGTTCTATCCTTATCCACTCTGATCCATTCCATTCAACAATGCTATCATCCCATCCACTCCAATCTCCTGTTGCACCTTCATCAACCAAATATCTATCTCCCTCTGATGGTGTTCCTGGTGGATCCTGCTCTATTGATAAAACACTTTCCTGCCAATCCAATCCTTGAATTTTCTGATCTACATACTCCTTATCTGCAATTGGAGAGGTGCCCAATGCCCCAAGCAACTGAAACTGTGCATTTATCACTGAACCATCTGCAATCTGATTTGCATTCAACCCAGATATTGCATCCGATCCACCTGCAAGATGTGTGCCTGCATGTGAGGTTGGTATCTGTGGTTTTAGTGATCCCTCTCCTATCTCATCCACACCACCATCATGGTGTTCATCCTGGTGGTTCTTTCTGTGCCCATTTACCATTTTTTTCATCTCCTTTATTGGTTCAATTCTACTTTCTTATATACTCCATTCAGATTTAATACTTTCCATAACTGATCATTAACATTATCATACCAATATGCCTCTGAATTCACAGGAATGGATGGTTGTGTTCCTCCAACCAAGATCTTTGGTTTCATCACTGCATTGCTCCAATCAAAGATCTTTCCACTCTGCATCACTGCATCTCCCTCTATTGACATAATCCCAGAGGTTCCAGGTATGATCCTCACATCACCATCTGCCATTGTCCCAGATCTTGCCCTTAATAGCAACTGCCCTCCATCAACTGCATTTGCATACAAATCAAGTGTTCCTGCTCCCTCTCCTGCACCTCTCACATTGTATAGATCCAATCTTTCCAGATTGGATCTGATCTGTCTAAAAAATCCAACATTAAAATGCCTATCATCTGCACCAAAACTCAATGTTCCATCTGTGGATGGTTTCAATGTGCCTGTGATCTCTCTATCACCATCTGCTCTCAAATACAATAAATGATCATCCTCTCCCAATCCATCAAGCAGAGAGTGATGCTTTGGTTCCAGATCTCCCAATCCGATCTTATGAAATTCCAACCCATCCTCTGCATCATTCACTCTCACTGTGAGGTGCCCTTGTCCCACATAACTATCTGGCACATCATCCAGATTAATGAATTGATCCAACACTCCAATTGGGAATGTGGATGCAAACCTTACTTTCACAACCTCCTCACCAATTCTGATCCTATAACAATCATTCATGGCACCTGCCTCCTTATAGCATTCTTGATCACAGATCTGCCTTTCTGCAACAATCCCACTTTATTCAGATCTGTTCTGTATGAAATATCATAATAATAATCATCTGGATCAATTCCATTCAAAGTGTTTGCCTGGATCTTGATCACTGCCTTTCCATCAATTGGTTCCAGATCTGCATCCTTGATCAAAACTGCATCTGCATCTGGATCCTCCTGCTCTCTCTTGATGGTTAATGTAACCAACCATCCTGTAATATCGATTGGATCACCTGTTTCATCATTGATGAATTCTCTTGTGAGATAGTATGATCTGCCCTTGTATAACTCATAATCCTTTTTTAGATAGTCTTGGATGCATTGGTGATACATTTTGATCACCAACTCATGATTTGAGAATTGCAGATCTTATGATCTCAATCATCTGATCCTTTGAATGTGCATCTGAACCTGTCCAATTGAGATCCAATCCAAGATCCATGCCTGCCCTATATACCTCTGCTCTGCTCAAATCCTCAAGTTTCTCCATTGGTATGTATTCTGTGCCCTTATCATCTGATATGCCCTTATTTGCCTGTTTCTGTTCGTCTGATGATGTGTTTGCACCAATTGGTCTGTGCCCAACTGCTTTCAATCTATCCAAAACTGCCTGGGGAGTATTCTTTGGCACCTTGAATGTGCCATCCTCTTCTATCCTCACTTTGGTGAAACCAAGATCCAACTGCCCATCAGTGAGGTTGTTCCTGTGTTTGTATCTCATGGTTGATCATGCTCCTATTCCTGCTTTAAAGCAAGAAAAAGGAAAGGTTTTGGTGGTGGTTTTAGATCTGATAGTCTGTGAGGTATTTACCCCATTGCCCATTGGATCTCTCAATCGTTGTGCCGAATTCATACAATGCAGATTGCTCTGCCAATCCGATCCTTGCCAATGGTATCACAGAGAGAGGTGCCAATGCCCTGTATCTGTATGATCTCTTGTTCACCAGGAACACATCTCCCTCTGTCCCTGCAACATAGGTATCAGTGCCATCATTGTATGTGTGTTCTGCCACATTGTGAGATGCAATCACAGGTATTCCCATGATCCTCACTGTTTCAAATCCATAGTTGAACCCTGGTTCTCCAATCTGGATCCGCTCTGATACATCCACCTGGTTCTGCAGGAAATCAAGCATGCTCCAACTTGTCCAGATCTCCATATCTGCCTTGCTGATGCCCTTTGCTGTCTGCATCAGATCAGCAATCTCTTTCTTGATATCCTGGATAACTGCCTTGTCTGGATCTGTATCGAAACCAGATTTATCTGTGGTTGGCAACCACACAGATAATCCCTTGTATGCATTTGCTGATCCTGGTGAACCATCAGTTAATGCCTCATCTGGTTTGCCATACAGTATGGATTGCTCTTTCCATCTTGCATGTGCAGAGATCCTTGCACCAAGTGATGTTTCCCTCACAGGCATGTGGAAATCTCCTGCCTTCCTCGTGAAATCTGATATAACCACCTTGTCATAAAAGATCTTCATCTTCTCCTCAAGTTTGTTGATCGTGAACCTCTTGCCATCTGCCCCACTCATATCAATAGAACCTGCCTCATCGACAAATCCCAGAGGTTCATCCCAATCATCAATCCTGTTGGCAACCACTGTGTAACCATCCCATCCCTCTGTGGGTAGTCTGGCAACAAATGGTGCCTCATCTCTCAAGATCTGCAATATCTCTGGATCAAACAATATTGGCACACTGTCCTCAAGCAATCCACTATCTATTGCATCTTTCTTGATCTCTTTTCTTTTCTCCATCACTGCCTGCAATTTTTTCTGGAAAAAGTGTTTTTCCACATTGCTGGCATCCTTAAACATATCTTGGATCGTGATGGTTGTCCTTGCCATCTCTCCATGCCTCTTGAAAGCATGGAAACCATGATCTTCCCAACCTGCTTTGAATATCTTGCCTGGTTCAGACAATCCCAAAGCATCCATTGTGTTTGCATCCATATTTTTCAACTCCTTATTTTCTTTCCTTTTTCCTGTTTAGTAATTTGGATTGAACCTAAAGGTTCTTTCCTTTTCCTGTTCCACACCTTTCTTTTCTTGATCTTGATCTGGCAAGACTATTGTTTTAGGTGTGCCTGCTTGCCTCTTTTTCTTTTCAAGATCCTTTTTCTTTTCCTGTATGAGATCCATCTGTTCCTCTGCTTTCTCCAATCTCTCACTGATCTCATCAAGTTTCTTGTTCAGCATCTCAAGATCCACAGATTTATCATCATCTTCATCACAACCATCATCCTCTGTATCATCATCTTCATCCTCCATCTCCAATGTGGATAATAGATCGACAACCTGCTCCTCTGTAACACTGTATAACTCTGCAATCAACTTGATTGCCTGCTCCAACTGATCATCCTCTTGATCATCTTCATCATCTGGATCTTGCTCCATCTGTTCTCCTTCATCTTTCTCTTTCTCATCTTTTTCCATGTGTTTCATCTCCTTATTGAACATACTCTTGATCATCATTGAGATCTGCTCTTGCATCACATTCCTGCCATGTGGATTGATCATCCCAGAATTGCATGGTATCCCAACTGCACTTACCTCCAGGAGATCCACCTTGTTGAATATTGTGCCTCCATTCTCTTTCTGCTTATAATCCAGAGGTATGAATGCAACACTGAAACCAATTGGCAATCCTTGATCTGTCTTTCGTTTTAACTCCTTAACTCTATCATCCTGTTCATCCAACTTTGCATCTGCATATAACACATTATTCTCAATGTATGCATTGGTGAATGCTCCCAGAATATCCAAAACTCTGTATTCATGCATTCCATGATCCAGAAACATTGGTATCTGTCCACTCTCAATCTGGTTCACCATATCCTCCAATCCCTCAACAGAGAAATTATCTTGATCCCGATCATCTGCTGTGGATGATATAGGAATTCTCAACAAATCTGAACCATTATCCTCTGATTTGATCAGTGATGCTGTCTTGCCCTTGTAGATCTTTCTGATCACTGCACCATAATCTGTTTTAACTTGCTCTGTCATTGATAGTTATATGTATTATATGGTTTATAAGTTTAACCTTGATCAGTAAGAGTAAAATGGAAAAAAAGAGAGGAAAAGGTTTGGTGAGATCACTGCCCAAGCAATTCATCACAGAATGCCTTGATCCTTTTGCATGCCTTTATACTCATTTTGAACCATAATCCACCCACATTGATGGATCTGTTCTTTGCTCATTCCAACACCTCTCTCTCAATATCAAGTATTTCTTGCTCAATCACCTTGATCTCTGCCTTGAGATCTGCCTTTCTCTGCTCAAGATCTGCAACTTTCTTTGCCAGAGGTATCAACAGATCAAGCATGCACCATCCACCTATCTCATACAGTTTTGCCAACTCCTGCTGTGTGGTGATCATTGGATTGCACATGTAGATCATGTTTAATTTCTGGAATTCTGCCTCTGATAATTCTCTGCCGATGATCTCATTTGCCTCTATCCTCAACATTCAGATCTCCTCCTCCTTTCTGGCATCTACATATTTCTTGATCTTTGCCATATAAGGATGTGGATCTGTGTGATCCAATCCTTTCTCCTGCCACCACTGTTTTTCTGTGGTGCCCATCTTGTATTTTCCGAATATCTGTTCCTCAACTATCTTGGGGAGATCCTTTTCCTCTGGTTCCAACTCCTCTTGTCCACCATACAGATCTACTGCCAAGAAATAATCACCATGCCAACCTTTGAATTCCTGGTTGTCCTTAAACTGCATATGTATGTAGTATGCAAACTTTTTCAGATCTGTATCTTTGCCATGATCTTCAAAGGTTGTGAAACAGAGGAAAAATTCCTTGTCATTCACTACATTCTTTTCCACTCCTGCCATCTGATAGGAGATTTGTTCTTTGCCCATTTTTTCTTTCTGTTCTGTTTGTCTTGCCATGTTATCAATACCTATAAACACATACTCCTATATAAAGGTATTGTGGAAAATAGGAGTTTTTTTCTGCGAAACTGTATCTTAAGAGATGCTGTATATGTATATCTACATCAGATCTGCTCTCTTGATATACTTGTATAATGTTGGTTTGGAAACTCCCAATATCCTTGCATTCTCTGATCGGGAATTCTCTTGATCCATCCTCTTGATCATCTGCTCAAAATCCTCTCCATCCTTGCCATGTTCTCTCAACAGGAGATCCTCCTTACCCAAGATCTTGATCTTGATCCAACCATCATCATAATTCTTTAAATCCATCTCCTCTGCCTCTGCCCTCAAGATAGGTTGCTGTGAACATCTGCAATTATAAGGTTGATCCTCACCAACCACAAATGCCTCTCTTGGATAGTCTGGTGGTTGTGTTTCTCCCTCTTTCAACTGCCCTTTTGGTATCTGTGGGACAATGAAAGGTTCCTCCTTTGGCACCACAGCATCATGCATCACCATGTGCCATGTTCTCTCTCTGCCATCCTCTGACGATATCCACCTCTTATGTGAGATCAGATCTGTGCCCTCACACAATGCCTGTGTTCCATCTCTGCTGGCAGATAGTGTTTCTGTCCTGGCAACCAACTCTGCATGGTGCCTTGTCATGCCATCCACTCTATCCATCAGCATGTTCTTTGCATCCATCACTGTGCCACCTTCATCTGCCACCTGCACCAATGTGTTCCTTACCTGCTCCTTGATAGTATGATCCACATGCCTCATGTGGATGCCTGCTTTCTCCTCCATCCTCTGGTATGCAAATGTATCTTTCACATTAAACCTTGCCTCAAGATCAATTGGATCACCAACAAAATCCTCCAACTTGCTCTGCAACTTACCCAACTCATAATCCACTCCTCTCTCCATTGCACCTCTGTTGAACCCAACTGCTATCCTTGTTAATCCCTCATGCAATACGATCCTGTCAATCAATCCATCAAGATGATGCCAATATGCCTGCTTGGATCTATAACTCAACTCCTCTGGTTCAACATCCTCTGCATCTGGATCCTGTGGATGATCTGGAAAGTAATCATCAAGATCATCCTCAATTGCCATCACTTGATCATAAATCTCATTGGCAACTGCTTTCTGCATCTCCCTCATGTGTTCCACCAGAGGAGGAAAATCTCCTCCTCTCTGGTTTCTCAATGCATCCTTTTCCTGCTCCGATCTCTGAAAAAAATTATCACAACCTGGATCTGGATCTTTCTTTGATCCGTAACTCATGAATGGCATGCTGATTGGATCTGGTGCCTCTGGCAGATCTGGATCATGCTCTTGAACAAAATGCTCATAAAACCATTCTGGATGTGATCTGATCATCTGCTGTGCCAAACTCATTGGTATATCTCCCCATGCAAATGGATCCTCTCCTCTGGCAATTCTGATCTCATTGATAGTGGTGATATCATGCCTTAAATCATTCAACTCCTGCTCTTTCTTGATGCTGTCTGCCTCATAATTATATGGGATGAAAGCAAACTCAACCTCACCATCAACCTCATGATATTCTTTCATGTATGGCAAGATCTCTGTATTGATCATCTGTGCAATGAAATTGAGTAATGGGATGGTGGTTCTCCTGTATATGGTTGCAGATTGTTCTTTTGCGGTTGATCTGTTCACATCTGCAAGATCACCAACCTCATTCTGGTTCAATCCGAAACACATCCACACCAGCTTGTTAAACCATTGCTGTGATGAAACAAAATCCAATTCCCTTGGAGATGGTCTGAATGGAGTATAACTCACCTCACCTCCAATGATCGGCAACTTGTGAGGTTTGCCCTGGATCTGATCCCTCCAATATTCCCTTGTTCTGTCCACTGCCTGTTGGTTCACACCGATGAGGTTCATGATGCCCTCTGGTATCTCATTATGTGCAAAGTATTTCTTGTTTGAGAGATCTTGATTGAGTATGATCTCGACAAGGTTTTTCACCTTTTGCACTCTGCCCTGTCCATATATGTTCCATGTTCTTGGATTTTCCTCACACCATGCAATCTGATCTGATGTGAATGGAATTGGTGTGATCCCTGCCATTGCTCCATAATACATGCCACCTGCTAATTCTTGGTTTAAATCTGTGAGATCTGACACCTTCATATCTCTTGAATATGGCAGATATACTGATGGCATACTAAATTGATAATATGCCACCTCTGGTGGTTGTGGAAACCTGCCCCATTTGTCTAAATTCTTGGTGAACACTGCTCCATTCCTTGCATATATCTCACCGAGATAATACTCACCATTGATCTCCTCTGGCACCTTTTCAACGATCCCTGCATCAATTGAGAGTATATCCCTCACCAACATTTTCATGAGGTGATCCCAACTCTCCTTGTTTTGGTTAAAATGACCATCAAGAAAATACATGATCTGATCACATACATCCATATGTGCATCTGTTGGATCATCTACTGTTGGTTTGATGCAGAATGGTGTGGTGGTGATCTGTTGGATGATGGTATCTATTGGCAGAGAAACTGTGTGTGTTTCCTCCAGAATTCTGATGCTGATCAAATCCTCATATCGTGGGATACCTTTGCCATGAGTAAGATACATAAACTGTGGTATTCTTGCCTTTGGTTGAGGTTCTGATCCATTGATCAACAGCATGTTTGCCTTATACTTTCTTGGAGTAATTGCCACCATATTTCATCATCTCTTTCTATCTGTTGGATGCCTCAAACCAAAATTTGATGTGAGATCTGAATTCATGATCTCCCATTGTCTTGATCTCATCAATATCTTTCACCACAATGTGCAAAGATTTTGGATCCCTGCCAAAATTCTTGATGTATTCACTGTTGATAAAACTCATGAATTCCCAACATGCATGATCTGGTTCCCGATCCTTCATGATCCACACATACACCTTGTTTGGATCATCATCTAATTCCAGGAGGTTCTTGATTGGAGATTGATCTTCAAGTTTCTGTTTCTGCTCTGCCACCTGCTTGCCCCATTCCTTCAATTTTACCTCTTTATTGAACAACTCCTCTGCCCAATCCTGCAACTCCTTTCTTTGGATAGATAACTCATGCTGTAACTCATTGATCCCATACCTTTTTTTTAGTCTTTCCATTATCCAAGTTATTGGCATCCTGTTACATCAACACAATCCTATTATTTTAATGTTTCTGCAAATATCTTGCATAAACATCATCTATTATCCAATGTGCCCAATGCAATTGATCCACCTTCATGAGTATATATTGCATACCTCAATGCATCCATGCTGTGATCATCCTCCTTGATAGGTTGATCCTTTTCATCATGCCATCTGTAACTGTTGAATTCATTGATCACTGCCTGGCAATGATTACTGATCATCAGATTGCCTTTATCCAGAAAATCCTTGATGCATTGGATCCCTGCTCCCACATCATTATCTGCACCATCCACATCCATGCCTCTGTTGTTCATCTCCTCAATTTCACCTCTTGCTGATGGATCTGCATATACTGTGCCATTGTCCTCTCCCATGATCTCCATGAATTCCCCGATGCTATCAGAAAGCAATGCCTCCTTTCGATAGAATACATCTGTGATCACATACTTATCATCATGTGTAATCCCGATCTTCAAGAATACTCTTGGGTTCCTGTATCCTGCATCATAACCATATATCCAATCTCTGAAATCCATATCCTTGATCTTATGGGATGGGATGAGATGTTTCTTTGGTTCAAACTCCAGATATACCAATCCCTCAAACTTAATGAATTGTCCATAAAACTCTTGCTTGAGGTATTCTCCTGTATATCCTTGCAGGAGATCATCAATGAATTCCTGCCCAATGAATGGATTGCTATCTGATGAAACTCCTGTTACAGCAGAATAGTTATCTCCATGCTCTTTCTGGATAAAGTAATCATGGATCCATGTGAAACCTTTTGGTGTTGTTGTGAGTAAACATACTTGATCCTCTCCCTCTGATAGTCTGCCCTGCACCACTTTCCATGCATACTCTGGCAGGTATGCACCTTCATCAATCCATGCCCAATTGATGGTGATCCCTCTTATCCTGTCAATCTGCCTGGTGTTCTCCAATGGCCTGAACAAGATCTTGGATCCATTGATCAACTCCATCACCTTATCATTCTGGTTGAATTTCTTGATCAAGCATCTTGGTGTTATCTCCTCAAAGATAGGTATGATCACATCATTGATCATGGGATAGGTAACTCCTCCAACCATCCCTGTGCATCCTGGTTTTTGCAATGCTAATTTCAAACATTGTATTGCACCTGCATAAGATTTGCCAGATCGGATGCCACCAATGAATGCTCTGTATCTTGTCTTGAGGAGAAAAAACTCTTTCTGATGTGGTGATGCCTTGAAATTTATCTCAAGATCTTGCCTCATTCTCAATCCTCTTCATCATCTTCATCTGGATCCATGCCCTCAATCTTGAAGATCACATCACCAATGTGTTCCACCTGCTCTGCTGATTTGGGGAGAATGCCCAACTCCTGCAAGTAATCCTTGAATTCCTTAACCACTTTCCATGCATCCTTGATCTCTCCATTCCTAATCATCTGATGATAGATCTTGATGAATGCAGTATTGATCAATGCCTTTGCTGATGATTGATCAAATGCATCTGCCATATACTCCTCAAGGTTCTGTATATCTCTTGAGATCGTGGATTTGTTCACTCCATACACCTTTGCCAGATCTTTCCTCACCAACAACTTGCTTGATCCTGTCTGTAAGATCTCTTGCAACAACTCTGCCCTCCTTTGGATGTAATTGTATCTCCTCTGTGGGAGATCTTCTGGAATTTGAACCTGCATATAATCAATGCTGTTTGTTGCACTTGATTTCTTTGCCATGTAATACATTATATCATCATGTGGATATATAGTTTTTCCTTTTTAGATGGTTATGCAAGAATTCTGCAAAATTGAAATATGTTGCAAGCATGCACCAGAATGGATGTGGATTATCACATGAAAGATCTGGTGCATGCCTGCATATTGGTGAAGATATTATCGTTTGTGTATGGGGAGGGAGAGAGAGATATGGTTGATAACATGGCAATTGATCTCCGTTGGAGAGATCCAAAACCATCCATACCTCTCTCTTATGTGCATCCCTGGTTTATCGTTATGTTGTTCCACCTATTTGTTCTTTTCTGCTATTCTTGATCTGATCTCTCTCTCTGCTTGATCTGTTGGGATGATCTGCATGTAAGAAAAGGATGCTTTCTTTCCCTTGTTGCAGAGATCCACCATTGCCTTGAATATCTCCTCTGCTGTTACAACAGAGATCTGAACATTCTTTTGTTTCTGCATCTTGTTGTATTCTCCGATTGTAACTTGAGAGAGAGGTTGTATGTTTATGATGAGATTTCTCTCTGCTCTTATCTCTCCTGGATTATCTGTGATGCTGATCAGATATTTAAGTTCCTTTTGGGAGAGGTTGTTGTTGTCTGGATATTCCTCCAAATAAGTGAATTCCATTATCATGTTTTTCGTATTCATTGTTTATCACCTCTTGTTTCATGTTGTTCATCTTTCTTTGCCTGCCTATTGCCTTTTAATGCCTTTTCCTGCTTTTGTTCTTTCCTCCTATATGTTGCCTCATTCTCTTTGTTTGATGGGGATGGAGATGTGGTTCTGTTGCTCTCTGCATCATTTAATGGATATAACTGCACTTGATCTTTTCCCATATCACTGCTCCATGTGTATGATATGACTTTCACAACCTGGACAAGATGCACCACTTTCTTGCCACAGATATTGCACTTGTATTCCATGCCATCTTGTTCCATCTTTTGATCTTCTTGA
>SLOG01000448.1 GCA_007132635.1 Limnochordia bacterium | reverse complement strand
GAAGAAGATTCTTTCGCCATCATGGACCGTTTCGTGGAGGCTGGGGGTAACTTCATTGACACCGCGGATGTATACTCTAGCGGTCTGTCGGAGGAGATCGTCGGGCGCTGGTTGGCGAAACAGCAGCGAGACTCGCTGGTCATTGCCACGAAGGTTCGCTTTCCTATGGGCGATCATGCCAACGATGTAGGTCTCAGCCGCAAGCACATCTTAGCTGGTGTCAAGAACAGCCTGCGACGGCTGCAGACCGACTACATCGATCTGTATCAGGTGCACGCCTGGGACGACAAGACGCCGTTGGAAGAGACCTTAAGCACACTCAATGATCTGGTGCGGCAGGGGTATGTTCGCTATATCGGGGCCAGTAACTTCAAAGGTTGGCAGCTGCAGAAGGCCGTAGACTACAGCCGCGAGCAGGGTTGGGAGGCTTTCTCTTGTCTGCAGCCTCAGTACAACCTGCTGTGTCGGGCCACGGAGTATGAACTCCTGGATGTATGTGCTCGCGAAGGCCTGGGAGTCATTCCCTGGAGCCCCCTGCGCGGCGGCTGGTTGAGCGGCAAGTTCCGCCGCGGCATGACAGCTCCGCCGGCGGGCAGTCGGATTGAGATCGCTGAGCAGGAAGGGTGGGGTGAGTCTTGGACCGCCTATAACAACGAGCATACCTGGACTGTTTTGGATGCTCTCCACGCTGTGGCCGAGGAAACGAGTCACACGCCAGCTCAGGTAGCCATCAACTGGCTGCTGCAGAATCCCGCCGTAACCGCGCCTATTATTGGGGTGCGGACGATGGAGCAGCTCAAAGCCAATCTTGGATCGGCCGGTTGGCAGTTGACCGAATCACAGATGGAGAGATTGAACCAAGCCAGCAGCATGCCGATAACCTATCCGTATGATCAGACGGCCATCCAGCAACGCAAGAATCGCTGAGAAAACGCACATTTACGTGGACGGACAGCAGGAAGAAGTCGAGGATTGTCGAATCAACCAATTATCCGAAAATACAAAGGAGGAAAAAAGGTTGATGCGACGACGTCTGCTTTTACTGTCCGTGCTTCTGCTGCTGTCTCTCTCCGCAGCGGCTGCTGCCCAGTACAGCGAGGCTCCCATGCTGAGGGAACTCGTGGAACAAGGCCTGCTGCCGCCGGTAGAGGAGCGATTACCTGCCAATCCGTATGTTGTGGGCCCTGGGGATCTCATTGTGGAAGAACACCTGGATTGGCAGCCCGGTGACTATGGCGGCACGCTCCGCATGGCTCGTGCAGGCCCGGCTTTTGACCCCCACGTGTTTATCGGCAGCAACCAACCGCTGTTGTGGGCTCCCGGCGCTTTCTATTTCGAGCGCGGGATTCAGGGCAATGTGCTGGAAGGCTTTTCCGTGAACGAAGAAAACACAGTGTTCACGTTCTACATGCGCGAAGGGCTGCGCTGGTCGGATGGTGAATACGTGACGTCGGAGGACGTGCGGTTTGCCTTTGAGGACGTGATGAAGAATGAGTACATCACGCCCGTGTTTCCCGCCAAGTACCGGTTGGGCGGACGCGCCGATGGCGAACCGATGGAACTCGAGATCATTGATGAGTATACGTTTGAGATCCGGTTTCCGGTGTCTTATGGTACGTTTCCTGCCCGCATAGCCATTGAGGGCTGGGTGGGCTATACCGATCTGATCAAACCGGCCCATTATCTGCGGCAGTACCACGCCGACTACACCCCCATCGAAGACATGCAGGCCGAATTGGCTGACGAAGAGCTGGAGCCAGACGAGTGGTACCGGCTGTTCATCATCCGCAATGTCAACAATTGGGACTTGACCGTGCCTAAAGCTATCGGGTTTCCCACTTTGTATCCATGGCAGCTGGCTTCCACCGAAGGCGGCATCTATCTTTATGAGCGCAATCCGTATTACTTCAAGGTAGATACGGAAGGACAGCAGCTTCCGTACATGGACCGCATCGTGACGGAGGAAGTAGCGGATTTCGAAATGCTGACGATGAAAGCCATGGTGGGTGAATTGGATTACTTGGGTGAACGTGCTTCCCTGAAGAGTCTGCCTATGTTTTTGGACCAGGAAAAGGTCGAGGATTTCAAGGTGGTCATCCCGCAGATGCACAGGACTCCCTACACGGTGTTCCTGAATCTGGCCTATGATGACCCCGTGTGGCGGGAGGTAGTGGGTGATGTCCGCTTCCGCCAGGCCCTCAACATGGCCATCGACAGAGAAGAGATCATCGACATGTTCTACATGGGCTTTGCTGCCCTGCCTCAGACAGTTCCCTCGGAATATGACCCAGAACAGGCCGAGAGCATTCTCGATGCCATGGGCATGGCGGCCCGCGATGCTGAGGGCTGGCGCCTGGGTCCGGACGGGACGCGCTTCACTATTCACTTCGACGTCGCTTCTCACGACGTGGATATGGTGCCCATCACCGAGATGATCGTCGAATACTGGCAGGAAATTGGCGTGCATACCACGTACCGCCAGATCGAGAGTTCCCTCTTAGGTGTGCGCCAAGGAGCCAATGAAGTCCAGGCTACAGCAGGTTGGACCCATGAAAACATCTGGCGGGCCAGCGGTTCGGAAGACTTCCTGCCAGGCCCGTGGGGACAGATCTGGCGCCTCTGGTACAACACTGGCGGCCAGCAGGGCGAAGAGCCGCCGGCTGTAGTTAAGGAACTGTTTGAACTGCACTCCCAGTTTGTCAGTTCGCTCATCGGCTCACCGGAGAACGTGGCGTTCATGGATGAGATTTATCAGCTGATACACGACAACGTTTTGTTCATGCATGTCGTAGAAAATTCCAGTTATCCGACTATCCTCTCGACACGGCTGCGCAATGTGCCGGATCGAGGGCAGTGGAATGAACTAGGGATTATCTTGATGTACTCCCCCGAACAATGGTATTTCGCTGACTGAGAAGAGGGCCGCTCGCGGCCCTTCTTCGCTTCTATCCGAACGTTCAAACCAGGAGGTGGGCCGCATGGCGCCACGTATAGCCGGTTTTCTTGCCGTGATCATTCTTTTGGCCGCTGGTTTTGGCTTCTCGGCGGCGGGGCAGCCTAGCAATGCGCAAGT
>SLOG01000212.1 GCA_007132635.1 Limnochordia bacterium | reverse complement strand
CGATGCCCTGCTGCGGGAGGCGAAAAAAAGCGACATCATCCTTTTCGGGGAGCTGCATAACGATCCGATTGGCCACTGGCTGCGGTTGGAGCTGGCGCGCGACCTGCACGCCGACACGACCCGGAAGATGATCATCGGCATGGAAATGTTCGAAGCAGATCAGCAGGTGTTGCTGGATGAATACCTGGGCGGGATCATCCGCCGGCAGAATTTTGAGCAGGAGGCCCGGCTCTGGGGCAACTATGCGACCGATTACCGTCCGCTTGTTGCATTTGCCCACGATTCCGGCATCCCGGTCATCGCCACCAACATCCCCAGGCGGTATGCGTCGTTGGTCCATCACCAGGGTCCCGATTCCCTGAAACGCCTGTCCGCCGAGGCTCGCAACTGGATAGCCCCGTTGCCGATCCCGGTGGATCTGGAGCTGCCCGGCTACAAGCGCATCCACGAAGCGGCCATGCACCACGGAGGTGCGTATCTGGCCCATGCACAGGCATCCAAAGATGCCACCATGGCTCATTTCATCCTCAAGCAGCATGAAGAAGCACAACCGCAAACAGTCCGGACACTCCACGCCAACGGAACGTACCACTCCGACAATTTCGAAGGGATCTACTGGTACCTGCGGCATTACCGTTTCCGGGGATCCATCATGACGGTCAATACCTCGCGCCAGAGCGATATGCCGCCGGCCGGGCAATCTCTGCCGGACGATCACGAGCTGCTGGGGCGCGCCGACTTCCTGCTGATGGTGCCGGAGCGCATGACCCGGACGCATTGAGTGGGGTCCGGCATTGGGTTGCATATGCGTCATGAAAAAATAATTTGTTTGAATGATCGTAAATATAGAAATTCGTTCTGCCTATGCGAAGGCACAAATGCATCGTGTACGCATTCAGATAACGCAGCTCCACAAATGAAAAACATCACCTTTACTGCCGATGAGACGCTCATCCGCAGGGCGCGTGAAAAAGCGGCAAAAGAAAACACCACTCTGAACATGCGTTTCAGAGAATGGCTGGAATCATACGTTTCCAAAAAAAGTTATGTTTCCCAGTACCGGGAAACGATGATTAAGCTTGGATACGCATCACCCGGCAAAAAGTTTTCGAGGGAGGAGATGAACAGAAATCCGTTCGTATGATGATGAGCAGTTAAAGTGGTGGTCAGGACGCCTTCTCAGTTACAAAAGATAAAAGAAAATAGATGAATCTGCCTCCCATGTCCCTGATATTGGTTTTTCTGTTGCTATCAGCGTCTTGCGGCAACGGAAACGGTGACCATGCCGAAACGCAAGGCGTTGACGCCGTTTTTGAAGACATCCGATGGACCGTCGCCTCGGTGCACGGAGAAACGCCTGCCGACGATCCTGGCCTGCGGGAGGAACCCTGGATCCGGTTCTCGACAGAGGACGGCAGTTTCCACGGTAACGGCGGTTGCAACAACTATTTCGGGGGATATTCGATTGAGAATGGCCGCCTGGCTATTGGCAATGTAGCATCCACACAGATGGCTTGCACAGAACCGGTAATGGATTTCGAATTCGCCTACCTCCAGGCACTTTCGCAGGTGGTGGCATGGAATGTTGAGGACGGCAAGCTTTTTCTTCAGGATGAAAACGGCGAGCTGACCGTGACCTTCCAAAAGCATCGGGAATGATTTTCAATCGACTGATGTTTGCGGCGCGGTCGGCAAGTCTCACAGGATGCGAACAAAATGCATCAAATAAGGATGAAACTAAGATTTTGTTCAGCTGCATCGACTTTCCGGAAAATTTAAATGCCATCAGCAGTGGGCGCTAACGCTTTCATGAAAAGCAAAAATCCACCAATATGAAAAATCTCCTACCTTGGCTGCTTCTGACTATGGCAGCGACATTGATGATCCTGTCACCCCGGAATTCACATGCGCACGACCACGGGCCGATCCTCTTCGAAAACGTCCGCATCTTCAACGGACACTCCGAGACCCTTTCGCCTCCTTCGTTCGTACTGGTGGATGGGAATATCATCCAGCGCATTTCGTCCGGGCCCTTTGATGTGGACGGCGGCAACATCACGCGCATCGACGGACAGGGTCGCACGCTGATGCCAGGGCTTATTGACGCACACGTGCACCTGACATTCGGCTCCATGACCATGGAACAGCTCATGGACCCGGGGTTGACTCCTCAGAAGGCGGCGCAAAATGCAGCGACCAGTGCCACGGAGATGCTCATGCGGGGCTTCACGGCTGTGCGCGATGCCGGCGGACCCATTTTCGAACTCAAGCATGCCATTGACAATGGCCAGGTACCCGGTCCGCGCGTATGGCCGTCCGGCGCTACCATCAGCCAGACTGCCGGCCACGGTGATTTCCGACTTCCAAGCGAGCGCTCCCGACGCTTTTTCGGTGAGCCCTCCCGGGCGGAAGTCCTGGGCGCCACGTTCATCGCCGACGGGCGCGATGAGGTGCTCACCGCCACACGCGAGAACCTCCGCTTCGGGGCCAGCCAGATCAAGCTGATGGCCGGCGGGGGCACGTCATCAGCCTACGACCCTGTGGATGTCACCCAGTACACCCTTGACGAGATGAAAGCCGCCGTGGAGGCTGCCGAGGACTGGGGCACCTACGTCAATGGTGCACGCCTACACCCCGCGGGCCATCCAGCGCGCCATCGAGGCCGGGGTCAAGGTGATCGAGCACGGTCAGCTCCTCGACAGAGAGACCCTTCAGATGATGGCCGATAACGATATTTGGCTCAGTACGCAAGTGCTTCGGGCGAGCACGCCAAATATGGATCCGCAGCGATTAGAGAAAAGAAGACCGGTGATCGAGGGACAGCCCCGGATGTGGTCCATGGCCAAAGAGCTGGGAGTTAAATTGGGCTGGGGAACCGACTTCCTGTTCGAGCCGGACTTGAACAAGGAGCAAAACCAGAACATCCTACAGCTCCAGGAATGGTTTAATACAGCAGAAATACTGAAAATGGTAACGCATGACAATGCGCAGATGCTCGCACTCTCGGGGCTGAGAACTCCCTACCAGGGCAGGATTGGTGTGGTGGAGGAAGGCGCCCTGGCCGATCTGTTGCTGG
>SLOG01000340.1 GCA_007132635.1 Limnochordia bacterium | reverse complement strand
TGTATATGTAAGAACAGAATAATTTATACTCTTAGCTGGCTTTTTGCGCCATAGCATCCATAAACCATCGTAGAATGAGGTTTGTATGACCATTAGAAAAGAAAGCTAGACACGGATCATGATGCTCCAAAAACGCCATGATGACTGGAATCCCTTCTCCTGAGCGGCAAATAAACCCAAGTCAGATCTCGACGACACGCACTCCCAATTCTTACAGGTGAGCCGGAGTCCGATGTGGAGTCTGTGGTCATGCTCTTCATTGTTCGCCCCAGCGGTATTTCCTGTTTTGGCGCAGGACATCGATTCTGCAGTTCAGACATAACCCGTTATGGCAGCATATAACATCGCCACAGTCGGGGCAGCCCCATCTGTCTTTTTCCGTCTCTAAGAAGTCTTCCATCCCGTGGTCCTGCACGTTACGAAGATTCGCCATTGGGCTCGAGTGGTATTTCTTTCGGTAACGTTGATCAAGCACTTTCAGGCGTTTGCATGGAAAGTCCTCACACTCGTAGCAGAACCGGACAAGCCCTTCTGCAAGCTTCGGACATTGATCGCCCATGTGGAGACAGTTCTTCCCGCGCGGCAGACAGCCCGGACAGTAGGTTCTACGGAATCCGCGCTGGTTCAGATCGTGCTTCTCTGCAAGATAACTTACGCACACGCCACAATTCAACCCACAGGGTGCGATTAGCCTTTCTTCCATACCTCGAACCACCTTGTTCCGAGCAAAATGTCCTGTAAGGGCCTACTAACAGGAGTGCGACTCGATCGGCTAACGACTTGAAAGCAAGAGCAGATTTACTCGGAAAATGCCCGCCTTGTCAGTTCTTACTTGTCTCTGGCTCAGGATCCTGCTAGAATCGAGTTGTGCAGAGTCTGCTGCAATTGGCTACAGTGCATCTGAAGGGTGGCGATGGACAAGTGGACAGTGTGCTTTCCTCTTTCCAGACCGATCTAATCTTGTCGGTGTGTCCTTTGGGTTCGCGCGTACTCAGTGCCACGTATTTTCAGCATCAGTGATCGCCGAATACTCTCAGGCTAGCCACCGAAACCTCTACCCATAATGCTTTTCCGAGCCTTCGATTTTTCTTTACGGTACCTGGTACTGTTAAACGAATTCGAAGGCCCGGAACCGCCTTTCTAGTACCCCTTCTGGCTGGTGGCCGAAGAATTCGTTTCGATCAACTATGCTAACACATAGGGTTGAATTCAGCTGAAAATATCCTTCTTCGCATAGGTGTGAACCTTCTTTCTCGACAGGTCTTCTGTCATTTATTATATCAGGTTCACTTAGAATCCGGGAATTTTTGTCTCATTATATAAGGACATTATAATATCCTTTTCTAGCTTCGAGTCGACATCAAGTTTGATTCTCGTCGTTCGGGGAAACCCATAAGAAAAAGCCCGGCGCACATTGCATGCTCCAAGGCTTTGTCAAAGTCGATTAAGAATATCATGGTGCCCTACATCCAAAAGAGCAATGAGTCGCTCTCCTTCGTAGTACCAAATAATCCGAATATCCACGTTCACACTACACTCAAAAAAATCGTCTACACCTTGAATCCTCTTCGTCCTTAAAGAAGGGTGCATTGGGTTTTCCGCTAAGCGTTCCACTTTCCTCTTGATTTGCTTCTTCTCATCGGGATGAAGCTTTCGATAATGTTTCCGAAATCGGTTTGTATACGTAATTTGATACACGAGCAATCTACCTGTCGTTCCCGTCAAGCTCGGCGAACAGTTCATCGACGGTATCAAACATCGGCTGTTCTCCTGAGCGCATCCTTGCCTTGATGTTTCCGATTTCTTCCTTCAAATCCTCAAGATATTTCTTCGGATATACGGCCACTGGCACAATCTGAATCGCACCATTCTGTTCGATAACTTCCAGTTTATCCCCTTCTTTTAGACCTAGCTTCACAACAAGTTCTTTCGGAATGGTGACTTGGGATTTCTTGCGAAGCTCAGTAATCATTCTGCTCACCCCTGTACTTAGTTGGATATTCCAACTTTCCTACGAATATTATACTCCTTTTTGCTTGATTATGCAATAGAAGATAGGGTGGCTCGAAAGACAGTTTTTGGCATCTAGTTTGGATACTATGGCTGAAAAGCGAGGGCTAAATTAGTCTAAAGCCTTTTAAGCAGCACGTATGCAGTATTCATGTATCGGAGGACGTGTGTCGGGGGAATCCCATGGTGACGGCAGTGGTTTGTGTTTGTCTCATCCCGACTGCTGGCCGTGAACGATTGTCCCAGCCATCCTTTGAATGAGAGGGGCTGCATACTCCCCTCGCACGGTTTGCTCTGGAACGGCATGCTGACGCCAATAGTCCGGCGTTTAGATAATACCGTGATCTGCTAATACCTCAATAGCATCGTCCGGTTAAGCAGATAGGCCCGATTTGCTGAGTGGCTGGTCATCCGCCGTACACATGGACGGAAGACTCTTTCCTTGGATCCAGCTGCCCATCACTCATCCGGTTTCCAATCCCTATGCTCCACATTCTGCTCATCCACCCAATCCTCTTCGACCCAGACCATGCCCTTGCGGCCCTCCACCTTGCGGTTTGGTCCGGCTTTGTAGAGCTTACAGTTCAGCGGCCCGTAGCAGAACGTCTCAAAACGATACTTCCGCTTGCCGTAGCGATCCCAGTGATCGACGATGATCTCGACAGGCATACGGCATCCCCACATGCAAGTGGAGCACTTGGTGGAATAGGTTCTGGCAGCAAGACGACGATGACCACGCTGGCGGTAGGTCTCTAGATCTGGACAGACACCCTCCCACGGCGGTGGTTGGGCGTTTCTAGCAGCAGCCTCTGTCACCTTCTTCAACTTCGACACCTTATAGAAGTCCACCGGTTCCAGCCGCTCATCAGCCACAGGCACGCAGGCACCGGAGATTTCGTCACCGACACAAAACTGGTGTTTTTCATGGGCAGCTTTACCGATACCGATGAAGAACTCCCGCTCCTCATCACCGATGGTGCCGTGCAGGAGTATTGCATACCCAAGATAAGTATGGCTGGACTCATCGAAGGAACGAGTTAACCGGATCCGGGGTTGGACGGATAGGATCTG
>SLOG01000117.1 GCA_007132635.1 Limnochordia bacterium | reverse complement strand
CGGGCAAATTTGTCCGACCGCAAACCCTCAAAGTAGTTATTGATGATCACATTGTCGTCACCTACCACTCTGATGCCTCCCGTTCCGCTCTTCTCATCGCCGATAAAAAAGTTTCCCTCTACCCTGATCTCGCCACCAAGCCGCAAGCTGATGGTGCCGGCTGACCGAAGGAACGTGTTGTATCGATAGGTGTTATTTCGTGACTTGTTGGATATGATTTCCATCTCACCGTCGGCATTTTCAAACAGATTGTACTCAACGGTGGTGTAAAATGGGTCCCTGTAAGTCGGACTCGCTCCAAGGGTAATGCTCTCTCCCCTCCAGCCGAAATAAGGACGCGCAAAATAATTGTGGTCTATACGATTATGGTTTTCCTCCCCGCGTACCATGATGGTGGATCCGTTATTTGTCTTACCCACCAGATAGTTGTGATCTACACGGTGATGACGGCCATTCAATAACACGTAAAAATCACGCACCATGTAATCATCCACGTTAAAGTCCACTATGGCGGTGTTGGTAAGCCGGTTGTGAGCCCCCCTGATATCCACCACATTGCCATCCCTTTCGGGACAGGGATCCCGTAACCAGAGACCATCCACGACGAGATATTCACCACGGATCCTGATATTGGAATTACCGGTGAGGATCACTTTGCCCGGGGTCTGCGCTTGAAGCCGGATGGAATCCCCGACGGTGCCCCTGGCGCTGAAATCAATATCGGCATCTCTCCAGATACCGTTTGCCATCAGGATGACATCACCGGGACGGGCTGCCGATATAGCCTGCTTCAATTCTTCCATGGTGCGGACCAGCTGTCCGGATTGGGAATAAGTGACGGTGTTGCACATCAACAGCAACGTGACAAGCGCAGAAAAAACAGGGTGATACCGTTTTTGACAGCGTGTTTGTTGTAATTTCATATTGGGAAAGGTAATACTTCTTTTCGGGAAGCTCATACTGCTATTCTGCGAATAATATGTATGATTGAGTAGCATAAGTAGCAACTGATCTGGCCTGTATTAGCGGCAGCCTTCGCCAGTTCAACCCGGCAGTCAAATACGGCATAATCATACTCACTCCACACATGCCATCACCCAGGTATTTCCACTATACAGTCGGGGGATGCACAAGATCATAGACAATTACCGTTTTTTTTCTCTCAAGAGCAACTATTATGGCAAAATAGTGGGGAATTTTGTTTTTTACTGGCGTAATACCTAATTTAGGAAAAGAAAATTTAGCCGCGATTAAGCGATAAGATTTTAAAAACTACCTGTTAACACCCCGATATAGTAATTTATGCCGTTTTTGGGCTGAAAAATCAATTGCTCAAATGCGGTTCTGGCTTGAGCAAGTCAAGATCAAAAAAGTTTGAAGTATCGAAATTTTTTCAACCCATTTCGGACAATTCCAGCGGATATAACCTTTCCTTTATTCCTAACAATCAATTAGCGGGATCAATAACATGTTATTACAAGTAAATGCCTTCAGAGCAAGAACATCCTGCCTGATCATGGCCATTATGCTCTCCAGTGCCGTGACTACCAGTCAGGCCGCTTTTCCCAAAACGGGTTCAACGGGTAATGCCGATCAGAAAAACCATTCTGAAATCTCTCGAACCGAAGAAACAAAATTCCAGTTTCAGCTGGCCATTGGAAACTTTCTCGAGCAGAACATTATAATAGATACGGTACTTACCGATACAAGGCTCACGTTTCCTCGCGAGCTGGACGGTCCGGAAACCTATCGATGGAGAGTCCGGGTCGTGGGGGACATCGAAGGCCCCTGGACAGCCAGTTCATTCCGGACCCGAAGGCCTGTCTCGGTTGAGATCGAAGACGAGGTTCCCCTGACGTATGCACTGAAACAGAACTACCCGAATCCCTTCAACCCTACAACCGTCATTGAGTATTCGTTGCCGGTGCGTTCGCATGTAACCATCCAGGTATATGATGTGCTGGGCAGGCAGATTAGAAAACTGGTCGACTCTGAGATGCAGAGGGGTCATCATAATACCGTTTTTGATGTGGGGGATCTTTCCTCAGGTGTCTATCTCTATCGCCTGGAAGCAGATCCCACCGATGGTTCCAGCATGGGCAAATATGTGCGAACGCGCTATATGACCATCATCAAATAGAACGGTTCGAAGGGTTGGCCCTGTCGACTTTTCTCATGTATGTTCGAAGAATGTCAGAGATTATCGCAAATACATAGTCAAGATGGGGCGGGCAGCCGGAAAGAATGAAATTGTGAAAAAAAACGAAAAAATTTAAATAATCTGGATTATGCGCGTTATCGGTTTGACATTGATGTTGATACTGCTCGGCAATATTATTAAAGAAAACGCAGGGTCGCATTATCACCATGCCCTGGCTGCCGGTAAAGGCGACACGGAGATCCTGAGCTGGGCCAATCCGCCAAGGATGTTGCACAACGAAATGATCGTAGATATCGGATATCCGGCCATCGTAAGGCCGGGACAGAGATATCCCTCCATTGTCGTACATCCCACCAGGGACGGCTCGCTTGTGACCACTATAATTCGCAAAGATGACGATTCGGTGGACCGGTCTTTGAGCCGGAACGTTTCCGAAGGAGTCGAAACGACCATCTCGTTCAATGGCAACCCCGACCCCGGCAGATATCGCATCGAACTGAGACTGCAGTATGACACCGGTGGTTCGCTGCTGGATGCGTTCTACTTCAGCGTGTTTGATCCCGCCCAGGTGCCCGACGGATACAGCCGTATTGTGCATCCCGGCGAGGACGGGCGTCTCGTCTACATCCCCGACTACCGGGGCAATCGCATTCCCGATTATTCCTCGGTGGGCTATAAAGGAGGAGGCGTGCCTATCCCGGATGTCCCGGTAAAAGTGACCTTGGAACCGCAGCCGGGCGACAACACAGCTCTCATACAGCAAGCCATAAATGAGGTCAGCAACCTGCCTCCGGATCAGGATGGATTCCGGGGTGCGGTACTCCTCAAACAGGGCTTTTATGAGATCGCCGGCAGCTTGCAAATTAACCAAAGCGGGGTTGTTCTCCGCGGAGAGGGGCAGGGGGATGTGCAGGATTTCTGGCTTGATCCTGCCGACGGTTATACCCTGGAAGAACTCAGGCAGAGTCTTGAGGGCAGAGAGGCGACGGTTCTGGTTGCCACCGGCAGTGACACCCGCAGAATACTCGATATTGCGGGGGCTGAGGGGCCGGAGATTGACGAAATGAGTGTCCTGGAGATCGTCAATCAGTATGTGCCGGTGGGATCCAGATCTTTCACCATAGCGAGTTCGGACAGGATAGAACTGTTGTCGCCTGGCGAGGATATAACGATATCGGGCATACCGGAATTTGAATGGAGATTGGTTGACCCCAATTTTAAAGTTGGGGACAAGATTATCGTTGAGCGAAGCGGCAATGCGGACTGGATCAGTGAAATCAAAATGGATCAGATTCCTCCCAGATCCGACGGTAATCCCATTACACAATGGTCACCTTTCGATCTTAGATTCGAAAACGAGATTACTGATATTCAGGGTAACAGGATCTTTCTGAAGTATCCGGTAGTGAATGCCATTGAGGCCAGGTGGGGTGGTGGAAGGATCTACCGGTATTCTGAGGAAGGAAGGATCAGCCAGGTTGGCATTGAACATCTGCGGGCCATTTCTTACTGGAAACCGAACCAGGATGGAGTTGACGATACCCGGCATCCTGATCGGTTTGTGCTTCTGAATAATCTCAGGGATGCCTGGGTGCGGAATGTGACAGTGGAACATTTTTATGGTACAGGAGGAGCCATCTCTACCGGCCGGGGAAGCATCGCGCTTACCATAATGGACTCCTCTACGCTGATAGCAGACAGATCGTTTTATGCCGGACCCGGTTATGATTCCAGCGGAAGAACCTTTTTTGAAACTGGCGTGTACACCGGCAGGTACGGTTTCGACCTTTCTGGCCAGGGCGCCCTGGTCATGAGAAATTATGCGATCAACAACCGACACGCTTATGTGGTGGGATCAAGGGTGACCGGTCCCAATGTTTTCCTGGACGGGCTCGGTGAGCAAAGTCTGACATGGAGTGAACCGCATCACCGCTGGTCTGTGGCCGGTCTCTATGACAATGTTCAGGACATGATCGCTCTGATGAACCGCTTAAGATATGGTTCCGGGCATGGTTGGGCCGGAGCGAATTTTGTGGCCTGGAATACGGAAGGGGAGCTGGTCTGTGAACAGCCTGCAACAGCCCAGAACTATGCGATCGGACATGTCGGCAGATGGTCAGACGGACCGTTTCACACGTGGAATCTGCAGAATTTTGGCAGGAGCCACGGTTACTGGGAGTCCCACGGGACTCATGTGAAACCCAGAAGCCTGTATCTGCAACAGCTGAAGGACCGCCTGGGTCCCGACGCACTCGAAAATATCGGATACAACAATAATTAGAGATAAAAGCCTGATACGGCCGGATCAGATGAAGTAAACATGAGCGGGCTCGCGCCTGGATAAAATAGCGCATGATTTTTCCCATGAATACTACATCTGCCCGCTTGAATCCAAAATTTTGAGCAGATGAATTTCTGAAAAAATCGAAAAAAATTAAAAATCGGGATTATGCGTGTTATCGGATTAACATTGGTGTTGATACTGTTCGGTATCATTATTGAAGAAAACGCAGGGGCGCATTATCACAAGGCCCTGGCTGCCGGTAAAGGCGCCACGGAAATACTCAGCTGGGCCAATCCGCCAAAGATGATCCATAGCGACATGGTTACTGAAATCGGATATCCGGCTATCCTAAGGCCGGGACAGAGGTATCCCTCCATTGTCGTACATCCCACCGGGAACGGATCGCTTGAGGCCACCGTGATTCGCAAAGATGACGATTCGGTGGACCGGTCTCTGAGCCGGAACGTTTCCGAAGGAACCGAAATGACCATCTCGTTCAATGGCAACCCCGAGCCCGGCAGATACCGCATCGAACTGAGACTGCAGTATAACACCGGTGGTTCGCTGCTGGATGCGTTCTATTTCAGCGTGTTTGATCCCGACCAGGTGCCCGACGGATACAGCCGCATTGTGCATCCGGGCGAGGACGGGCGTCTCGTATACATCCCCGACTATCGGGGCAATCGCATTCCCGATTTTTCCCACGTCGGGTATATGGGTGGAGGGGTGTCCATTCCTGATGTCCCGGTGAAAATCACACTGGAGCCACAACCGGGTGATGATACCCAGAGAATCCAGCAAGCCATAAATGAAATGAGCCAGTTGCCCCTGGATGAGAACGGCTTTCGGGGAGCACTGTTACTGAAAAGCGGCGTTTACGAGATCCAGGGTTCCTTGCGAATAAGCAGCAGCGGTATTGTTCTTCGCGGAGAGGGACAGGGAGATATGAAGAGCTTCTGGCTCAACCCTATGAACAATCATACTCTGGAACAGCTTATCGAACACCTTGAGGATAAACCGGCCACCGTGTTAATCGCCACCGGCCAGTCTATGCGGATCCTGATCAACGTTGCAGGTTCTTCGGGACCCATAATAAATACGGAGAATACTTTGGAAATCCGGGATCAATATGTCCCGGTGGGCACCCACTCGTTTACGACTACAAGTGCAAATAAAATAGAACTTTTGTCACCAGGCGAGGGGAGAACGATATCGGGAATACCGGAATTTGAATGGAAAATAGTTGAACCCGATTTTAATGTGGGAGACAAGATTATCGTTGAACGAAGCGGCAATGCGGCCTGGATCCGGGAAATAGGAATGGATCGTATTCCAAACAGCCCGGACAGCAGGTGGGCTCCCTTTGATCTGAGATTTGAGAATAAGATTGTTGCCATTGAAGGAGACAGGATTACGTTGAAGTATCCCATCGTTAATGCTATCGAGCAGGTTTGGGGTGGAGGCCGTATTTACTCTTTCACTGATCCGCACAGAATCAGCCAGGTTGGCATCGAAAATCTGCGCGCAATTTCTTTTTGGAAACTCAATCAGGATGGGGTCGATGATACCCGGCATGCCGACAGGTTCCTTGACTTTGACAATATTAAAAATGCCTGGGTTCGGAATGTGACCGTGGAACACTTCTACGGGACGAATGGGGCATACAGCACAGGCAGAGGCAGTATCGGGATCACGTTCAAGGATGCATCGACCCTGGTCGCTCAAAGATCCTTTTATGCTGGTCCGGGATATGACCCCAGTGGAAGAACCTACGCACCGACCGGTGTATATGTTGGGCGATATGGATGGAGGCTGCAGGGTCAGCATGCGCTAATTAAACGCACATACGCCATCAATAACCGGCACGCCTACTCCCTGGGTTCAAGGGTGGAAGGCCCAAATGTATTTCTGGACGGCCAGGCGGCACAAAGCCTGACCTGGAGCGAGCCTCATTTTCTATGGGCTGCCGGAGGTCTTTTTGATAACATAGAGGAGTCCTATGGAATCGCTTTAATGAACCGCTTGAGCTATGGCACCGGCCAGGGCTGGGCAGGGGCAAATTTTGTAGCATGGAACACCAGCGGTGGAGAGTTGGTTTGTCAGAGGCCCCCTACTGCGCAAAACTGGGCGATTGGACATGTCGGAAGAATGGCGAACGGACCTTTTCACAACTGGAACTTGCGTGAGTTTGGCTACAGCTACGGTTACTGGGAGTCTCACCGAACCCATGTGCAGCCCCAAAGCCTGTACCTGCAGCAGTTGAAAGAAAGGCTTGGGCCCGAGGCGCTGGAGAACATCGGTTATGACAATAATTAGAGCCCGTTTTTTTGATAAAAGGGGAAAGCATGATACTACAGGAAAGTCAAATAAATTATTGCCGATTAACCACTTACAGACTGATACCATTGATATTTACCGGGGTAGTACTTTCATGGTCCGTGACTTTTGCATCGGGACCCAAAGTAATGAAAAATCCCTATGCCGGTATCGACTGGGAGCGGGTGAATCAATACATGGCGAATTTTCACTCCCATACCATTAAAAGTGATGGCCGGGCAGAACCCGATCACCTGATATATATGTTTGCCGATGCCGGCTACTCCATCCTGGCCATTGCCGATCATGACCTTACCTACACTGTGCGCGAAGGAGAAAGAGATCCTGGTACAACGACGGAAACGACCTGGCCCTGGACACGATGGATTGATGAACAACCGTCCATGATCTGGGCCTATGAGGGCATGGAAACATCGGCTTTCTATCCGGATCTGGGGGATGCTGGCATGCTGGCAATCCGGGCGAATGAACTCTCACAGCATCCACACCTGGTGAGCCTTTTCAATGATTGCGGTTTTGCAAGAAGGGACCAGACCGATGATAACAGATGGGCCTGTATTGAGTCCAGAAATGGTTTGGGATACTGGGCGCATACCTCCTCCTATGTCCCGCCGCACCGCTGGAATGATTTGTTCGATGCCTCAATGGATAATGCTGCTGCCAATTTTGGGGATCACATTATTCGTTTTCCAAGCAATCTTGGCATTGAATTCACCTCGGGATGCCTGAACAGCAGGCAAGACGACGCGATTAAACTGTTCGATAAAATACTGATGGATCATTACCGCGATCATGACATTTTTGTTCATGGATCCGACGATACGCATCAGACCTATGTGGCAAATGACGCCGTTCATACGATATTGCTGGCCGAGGAGCTTACCGAAGAGGCCGTCAGACACGCACTTCAGAATGGCCATACATTTGTAGCAAGGAGAACCATGCATCCCCCCCGGATCAACCGGATAGAGGTGGACGAAGCGAGCATGCAGATCATCGTTGATATTGAAGATCCATACCTTGAGCCCCTCCGGCCCGCCGAAGGGGCCATGGCTGATAATCCACCCGAATTCGAGTGGGAAAGTAATGTTCAAATCAACTGGATAAAAAATGGGCAAAAATATGCGACCGGCAAAACCATCAACTATTCCGGTTTTCCGGAAGCCGTATTGCGCTTTGAGTTTTCCTCGGGTGGCGAGACGTTTTACTCCCAGGCTTTTTACATAGCCCCTGAAGATGAAATCGAGGCTGTGATGAGTACCGCTGAGCGCCAAATGAGGCTTATGCTTGAGGAGCTGGATGCTTCCATCGCAATCACCCCGGAAGGGCGCAGAGGCCCTCTGGTGAGCCCCCGATCCATCAGAGAGGAAACGCTCCATGTGGTTGCCTCCACAGATTGGACCAGCGGATTTTTTCCCGGCAACCTATGGATGATGTACGAGTACACCGGTGATGCGTTCTGGCTGGATCAGGCCCGTGAACGTACCGCGCATATCGAACGGGAGAAGACCAATGGTGGCACTCACGATATGGGCTTCAAAATATTCGGCAGTTTTGGCCACGGATATCGTTTGACAGGTGATCCGGAGTACCTGGATATCATCATTGAGTCGGCCCAGACACTGATTACCCGCTACAGCGAGACCGTCGGGGCTATCCGATCCTGGGACCATAACACCCATCGTTGGGATTATCCGGTCATTATCGACAATATGATGAACCTCGAATTGCTTTTCTGGGTTGCCGAGGTTACCGGGGATTCAATTTTCTACGATATTGCCGTGGAGCACGCCTGGACGACACTGGAACATCATTTCCGGGAGGACAACAGTTCTTATCATGTGATTGACTTTAACCCGAAAACGGGAGAGGTCCAGAACCGGAATACCCATCAGGGGGCCAGTGACGAGTCGGCCTGGGCGCGGGGACAAGCATGGGGGCTGTACGGTTTCACCATGACCTATCGGTTTACCGGTATACCCGAGTTTTTGGATCAGGCCGAAAAGATTGCCGAATTTATGTTGTACCATAGCAATCTGCCCGAGGACCTGGTGCCCTACTGGGATTTCAATGCGCCCGAAATCCCCAATGAGGTCAGGGATGCATCGGCTGCCGCCATTATGGTCTCCGCGCTCTATGAACTCAGCGAGCTGGTCCCGGAAAGAGAAGAATATTATATGGGCAGAGCTGACGAGGTGCTGAACAGCCTGATTTCAAATTACCGGACAAGGCCCGGGGAGAGCTTTGGTTTCTTGCTCAGAAGCGGTACCGGTCACCACCCCCATGGGTACGAGATAGATACCCCGCTCATTTATTCGGATTATTATTTTCTGGAAGCGATCCTGCGCCGGCAAGCTCTGAAGCAGCAAGCAATATCGATAGATTGAACTGGAAATTGCTGGTCCTTTATTCGGACGGCAATATTTTGTAAGTAACACAATGCGATATCATAGCCCTGTCGCATGGGGCTGTAGAACATTATTGCAACATCATTATTATTGTAAGATCATTATTATCGCAACATCATTTGATCACCATCATATGCCGGGTTTCGACATATTTTCCATGTCCCGAGCCATCTGACGCCACCGCCTCAAGACGATAGAAATAGACTCCGGAGGAGAACGAGCCAATGTCAAAGACGGTTTGATGATAGCCGGAAATTTGCTTCTCATTGACCAGCACGCTCACCTCCCTTCCAAGGACATCATAGACCCGCAAGGTGACATGGGAGTTCACCGGCAGAGAATATTCGATTACCGTAGAGGGATTGAACGGATTCGGATAGTTCTGGCCAAGAGAAAAAACGGCAGGAACTTCTCCGGAATAATCTATCACCGATATCGGTCTCCGGGTTCGGAATGTACCAACATCTGACCAGGGGCCGATCGACGCAATATCCCACGGACAGGCCGATTCATCCTCATCATCCTGAGCCGATAGACCGCGAACTCTCCAGCGATAAATCTCTGGTCCTTCGAGCTCATAAGGAATGGAGAACCTTGTATGTGAAATGAGTGTATCGAGCAGAATATTATGGGGCAGAAAATTACCCATAGCGATCTGAACCTGGTACTCTGAAACCGACGGCACTGGTGTCCATTCAAAATCCGGTTCTCCGGAAACAAAGGAATCTTGACTGGGTTCTACCAGTTTCGGCTGCCGCAGTGATTTCCCTTCATAACAGACCCGTGTAATCCAGTCAGGGCCCGTATCGCCTGGTTTCAGCGGACTGCGGAGATCGGGATCCCCGGAGTATTGCTCGGCACCAATGTCCTTTGGATCTGTTCTTTGCTGACCGAATATATCCTCGCTCACATAATCGAACACCCCAAAAGCAGCTCCAATTGCCGGACTGCCAGCTTCAAGCCGCCAAAGTCCATCCTCCATCAATTGCAATAGAGGATCTTTCTGGATAATCCCTTCCTCAACCTCTATACCCGGACTACCGCCATGAAACAGGTTTCCAGCCCAGGTAAAATTCTCAATGGGCCCACCCTGAACGATGAGCGGACTGACACTGCCGACCACAATATTGTTCGCGATCAGGGCATCTTCAATGGGCCGTCCTTCCGGATGAATATCCCTGACGCCAATTTCCAGGGCTGATGTGTTGTTTACCAATGTGTTGAAAGCGATAATCGGCCGCTGAACCTGGTTGTACATGTTACCGGAAGGAAAACTGTCGTCCGGGTAGTGATTGACGATGCTGATGGCCGAGCGTTGTCCGCTTCCCTCCAGATTGGCAAAATAGTTGTTGATTATCACGTGATCCCTGCCGGTAATCCGAATACCGCCTGATCCCTCTTTCCCGTCCCCGAGAAAAAAGTTTCCTTCCACTGTAGCCTCATCGCCGTTTCTCAATGTCAGGGTACCGTCACTGCGAAGAAACGTGTTGTATCTGTAGTGGTTTTGCCCGGACTTGTTGGAGATAATCTCAATTTCCCCGTCACATTCTTCGAAAAGATTTTGCTCCACAAGCACCTGGAAATTATGATGGGACTCTTCACCGACACCCATGAGGATGGTTTCGCCACCATTATAGCCGAGATTGGGACGTGGGCCAAAGTAGTTGTTGTCAATGCGGTGATAGGCTGGGCCCGATGCTCGGACCACTACGGTTGGCCCGTTGGAGTCTTTGCCCTCCAGATGACTGTGATCCATTCGGTTGTGAGTACCTCGAAAGAAAACCCAGAATTGTCGAAGGTCACGGCTCAGTCCGGGGTTGTTTTGCGGCACATAATCGAGAATCATGATATTTGTCACGCGGCTGTGATGGGCTAACTCTCCTCCGGACCTGAAGTCTATAACGGCGCCGCGCAGATCTGAAAGGTAGCCATCCCTGAAAACCAGTCCATCAACCTTCAGATAGGAGCCCCCGATTCTGATGCGGGACTCTCCGGTCAGGATTACTTTTCCGGGGGTCTCGGCCCGGAGTGTAATCGAATCTCCGAGTTCTCCTTGACCTGTAAAATGGATATCAGCATCCCACCAGGTGCCGTTCGCCATGACAATCTCATCACCCGGCTTTGCCTCTGACAGAGCCACTTCGAGTTCCTCCATATTTCGGACCAGCTGTCCGCCATTACTCAGAGCGGGTGAAATTGCGGTGCCGATCATTATGGCAAGCACAAAGCAGAAGAAGAGAAATCGATTCGCTGCGAAATAAAACCGGCACCTCCTGCAGGAAGAAAAAAAAGATGATTTTGCGTTTTTCAATGTTGGTAAGTACAGTCTTAAAAAAAAAGTTTTACTCCGGAAGTGGTAAAAATCAGCTTCATCAGGGTTCGAACATTGCCACCTGGCTGATACTGGCACCTGGATATGAGTTCGAGAGCACTGTCGGCACATCGGACAAGATGCTTGGAATGGAATCTCACGGGACTGTCACAGTTATCGATGGAAACCGGTATAACACCATTATGATCTGGAATCAAGAGTGGATGGCCGGAAATCTGTCCTTCGGAAACAGCTTTAAATCCGGTGAGCAAAAAGACAGAACAAGTATGTAAATGATCAGTAGTGTCCAATTAAGAAAAATATTCGTGCCTGTAAATCAAAGTGATGCAGTGAATTAAGTGCTGTTAAAGTTTTTATCGACTTCAACTCGTAGCTTGCCAGTGTCTACGCAGTTTAATCTTTGATCGATATATGCAATTATGTACACTGGCCGAACCATTTTTTCACAGCTTATGGATGTTG
>SLOG01000342.1 GCA_007132635.1 Limnochordia bacterium | reverse complement strand
ATGGGGCAGAGCACCGCTGAGAGACTGGCCCACGGCGACCTGCTTAAGCAGATGGATCCCGTGAGCCAGGGGAAGCAGATCCATGAGCCACTGCGCGAAACGCGGCATCACTTCGTAAGGGATGGTCGCCCCGGAGAATAGCAGCATGGTGAAGTAGGCTAGTGAACTCCATAGGTTGGCTGCCCGCTGGTTGGGTACCAGACTGCCGATGAGGAGCCCAATGCTGTACATGGCCGCCATGACAAACAGGTACACGCCCAGGAAGACCAGCCAGGAGCCGCCCAGTCGGAACTGGAAGAAGACGTGGTAGACAGCCACAACCGCGACCAGGGACAATAGGGCCGCAATGAGCTGGATCAGCCCTTGAGCCGCCAAGAGCAGTGCTGGGGACACCGGTGTCACTTGGAAGCGCTTGAGAATGCCGCGATGGCGGTAATCGGCGATGGTCAGGGGCAGTCCCATAACGCCCGTGGCCAGGATTCCAATGGTTGTCACCGCCGCGAAGGATAACTGGAAGTTGCTGGGTCCCTGAGTAGCATCGCGGCTCAGCAGATAGCCAAACAAGGCAGACAACAGCACCGGAAAAAAGATGCCAAAGATCAAGATGTCCATACCTTTCCACACCAAGCGGCCTTCAATGCTAACCAATGTAAGAACGGTCTTCATGCCAGATCCCCTCCATTTCCGCTCCAGCGAAGCCTAGGTAAGCCTCTTCCAGAGAAGTCTTTCCGCTCTCATGGAGCGCTTCAGCGACTGTTCCCTGAAACACCGGGCAACCGTGGCGCAGGATTAGAATGTCGTCACAGAGAATCTCTACTTCATCCATGTAGTGGGACGTCAAAACCATGCTCAGTCCCTGCTGTTTCATGGTCAACAGCCGCTGCCACAGCAGGCGGCGGGCCACGGGGTCCAGCCCCGTGGTCAGTTCATCGAGGAAGACCAGTTTGGGCCTGTGAATCAGTGCCAGTAGTACCGCCAACCGCTGCCGTTCTCCGCCGGACAAAGAGTTCACGCTCTGCTGTTCTTTACCGGCCAGTCCGAACGTGTGAAGCAGTTCCCCGGCTGGCAGTGTTTCCTCGTAGAGCGCGGCCCACTGCTGACAGGCTTCTTGGACAGTGAGCCTATCTGGGAATGCAGTTTCCTGGAACTGAACACCCACGCCGCGGAAGACCTCCCGGCGATGTTGGATGGGTGAGCGCTCCAAAATCGTCAACTCCGAAAATGTGCTTCTCTCGATGCCGAGAATGCCAGCAATGGTTGACGATTTGCCAGCGCCGTTGGCGCCTAAGATTCCGATTACTTCTCCCTCCCCCAACTGGAAACTGACGTCGGTGACGGCCTGCTTGCTGCCATACGCCACCGAGAGATGCTGAACACTCAACATGCGGATCCCTCCATTCGCTGATTTCGGTCTCCACTATACCAGAGGCAGGCGGGGGTGGTGTATTATTGGAGGGTTCGTTTTTCAGCGTTGACATGCACTACTCACAGCCGTCAGCTTACAACGGGGCGGAAGGGGGATTGGTGATGCATTACGCCCAATACAAGACGATCTTGTCACCCCAGAACCATATGAACATATACCGCGGCTGCACCCATGGCTGCATCGACTGCGACAGCCGCAGCAGGTGCTACCAGATGCAGCACGATTTCGAAGATATTGAGATCAAGCAAGACGCGCTCGAGATCCTCGAAGCCCAACTGCGCCGCAAACGCAAACCCTGCATGATCGGCACGGGAGCTATGTGCGATCCGTATATCCATCTGGAAGACGAGCTGCAGATTACCCGGCAATGTTTGGAATTGGTGGCCCAGTATGGTTTTGGTTTGGCCATCCAGACCAAGTCGGCCCGAATTCTGCGGGGTATTGTGCAGTACTGTATTGAGGCCCAAGTTCAGGCCATTCTCTGTTTTGGGTTTGGCATGACGCTGCGGGAGGGCAATCGGGAGTATTATTTTCGTATGTTGGATCGCCACTTTCCAGGTCTCAAACAACAATATATGCTGCGTTATGGGCAGGCCTACAGCTGCAACAGTCCCAACAACGGACGGCTTATGACCATCCTCCGCAGGGAATGCCAGGCCTGTGGCATCCTGGTGGGTACCGACAGCGTATTTCGCTATCTTGGGACATTTGAGCAGAAGCCGTCACAACTGTCCCTGTTCTAACACGGATGCCCTTGGATGTTTCCGTCTGGTGTTTTACAGATGCCGAGTTGCACCGTTCCAAGGATTTTCTTTGTCTGGAACCAGGTTTGCCGGATTTCCCGCTCGGCCACGCGTATTAAGAGCATACCAAGCCAGCACAACAACACATGGGCACGAATTAAGATCATCGAGGCGATGACGGACGGGACGGATATCAATTGGGTGTTTCATGGGCCCAAACACTCGCTCGATCTCAAAGAGCTGCTTGTAGCCCAAAACGATGTCTGCAGAGGCTAGACCTAGGTCGGTACGGTTTCGACGACTTCTGCCTGCGTGAATTCGTCCTCCATGCTTGAGCAGCCCTCGTTACGGGAAGGAGATGCGCGTTTCTCCTGGAATTCTTCTTTTATTGCGTCTGTGGAGGTGTTTTTCTCGTGCTTGCATCCAAACCATATCAAGTGCTTCTCTGGATGTTAACGTTCTTTGTCACCGCTTGGGTAGGCTCCCAAGTAACCTTCCTTTTTCAGCCGTTTGTGATTGTCTCGAATGTGCTGTTACTGCCGTTGGTGCTGGCCTTCGTGCTCTATTACCTCATGGCTCCGACCGTAAAGTTCCTGGAAGGCCGCCGTGTACCTCGAACATTGGCCATCCTGGGAGTCTTCCTGGTGATCCTCTTGGGCGGTGGCTTGCTGGCAGCCACCATTGGAAATGCGGCGTACTGGCAGTTACTGGACTTGATCGAGCGATTCCCGGCCTACCTCCAGCAGCTGCAAGACGCAGCCGGGCGGGTCCAACTACCGGCAATCCTTGAGTCCTTCGGCATTGAAGAACGCTTCTCGCTGGAGCAGATCATCGAGTGGTTCACAGATTGGGTCTTGGGCGTGCTGCCGACAGTAGGCGCAAGCGTCGGTACGGTCGTAAACATCGCCACCAGCGCTGCTCTATCCCTCATTCTCCTCCCAGTGGTAT
>SLOG01000181.1 GCA_007132635.1 Limnochordia bacterium | reverse complement strand
CTTTTAGGACAGTTGTCTTTCCTGCTTTTGGTGGCGAGACAATAAGACCGCGCTGACCAAGGCCCAAGGGTGCCATGATATCAAGAATTCGCGTCAGCTTTCGAGTTGGTGTTGTCTCCAAACGAAGTCGTTGGTTAGGATAAATCGGGGTGAGGTTATCGAAATGCGGACGTTTTGGAGCCAATTCGGGATTCAGCAGATTGATAGCCAGAACTTTTAGCAGAGCATAGTAACGCTCACCATCCTTCGGGCGCCGAACTTGACCCAAAACTTCGTCTCCTGTACGCATCGCGAAACGGCGGATTTGCGAAGGAGATACATACACATCATCATGCCCCGGCGTATAGTTATCAACACGCAAAAAACCAAAACCATCCGGCATGATTTCCAGGATCCCACTAATGAACAAAAGGGACTCCTGTTCAGTCAAAGCACGAAGAATCTGGATGATCAACTCTTTCTTCCGATGCTTCGTGTACCCAGATACTCCAAGCCTTTTGGCTATCTCTTGGAGTTCGTGGCCCGTCTTACTTTCGAGCTCTGCAATATTCAATCGGACACCCCACTTCATGGCCCTTAGAAGGCTAGGGCGCCAAATAAGCCCCCCAAACCGGTCGCCTCTTAACTAAGCCCGTCCAGCGCATCCAAAGAGGCGCATTTTCTCTCTGACAGTGTTTCGCATGTTATCCTTTGCAGGCCCGAGGATTTTCCTTGGATCAATTTCATCCGGATGTTCATTCACCAAGCGCTTCACAGCCTCCGCAAAGACTTGGCGAACCTCAGTATCAATATTTACCTTACATATGCCAAAAGGAATAGCTCTGTGGATAGCATCATCAGGTACTCCGGACGCCCCATGCAGAACCAAAGGCACCGAACACTTCTTGCTTATCTCCTCAAGGCGCGCGAAGTCCAACTTCGGCTCACCCTTGTAAACTCCGTGAGCCGTTCCAATCGCCACGGCGAGCACATCACATCCGCTGCGTTCGGCAAACTCAGCAGCTTCATCGGGGTCTGTAAACGTCGCCTCTCGGTCGTGGACAACAACGTCATCCTCTACACCGCCGATTTTCCCCAATTCTGCCTCAACAGAAATATCGTTAGGACGAGCCATCTCGACGACGCGTCGTGTTACGGCAATGTTCTCTTCAAACGAGAGCTTCGATCCATCAAACATCAACGCGGTAAACCCATGGCGTACACAGCGGGCAATCTGGTCAAAATCGGTACCATGGTCGATGTTCAACGCGACAGGGACGCTAACTTGGCTTGCCGCCAAACGCGCCATTGCCGAGATATACTCGAGTCCAGCATACTTGATGCCGCCTTGACTTGCTTGAATAATGACAGGTGATTTCTCTTCTTCTGCCGCTTCGACAATGGCCTGTAAGATCTCCATATTGTTTACATTGAAAGCTCCAACAGCATACTTGCCTTCTTTGGCCGCGGCGAATATCTCATTTCCAGATACCAACACAGAAATTCCTCCTTGTACACACACTGCGGAGACAGTTACTTCGGGTTTTCCTAACCAAAAGACTGTTTACGCCTCAAAACTCATCCAAAAACGCATAAGAAGAAGCCTTCATAACTATCTCACTGAGCTCCTGCACAACCTTCAGATCGCTAGCTGTCGTTGCCTTCATCAGCACAGCACTTCCGCAATGAGAACACACCAGTTCAACCTTATCTGGATATACATCAATGCCAACGGATGGATTGGCGCATTCACAACGGATTCCCTGTGTGCCCGCAAGACTCTGCAGAGAAGCTAGAATTTGGTACATGACGTCAGGAACCTGAAACTCTTCATCGTCTAGATTCTCTGTATCCCAAGCCGCAACAGTTCGTTCGACATCGTCGAGACTGCCAATAAAGCCCAGAACCTCATCACCGTCTAGGGAGAGTAGGTTGATGACAGAAGAGCCAAACATCTCGTTTAAACCATACAAAAGGCGTACGCGATCCCCGGCAGGACTCAAGAGCCGCACTTCATAGCGCCGACCGCGCCGTTCTACCTGCCCTTGAGTAAACCCGCATTCGCACTGAAAAGGATGCTCATTCTTATTCAGCTCAAATATGGAAAAGCTATGAAACTGCACCCTTTCGCAGGCAGGACAGTATAGAGCTGCTGTCCTTTCGGATGAGAATACCACGCACCTATTCCTCCTATCACCTTGGAAAACACGATCACCAATCTATCTATTCGCTGTGGATCTCAAAACTCCTTTCGGATTGTGGGATTCCCCCACAGATCACGGCTGCTTAGTCCGAGCGAAACCGTTTGAAGTCATCAGGACTAATCTGGTCAAGAAAATCGCGAAAGCTCTCCATCTCTTCGTCTTTTTCATCTTCAGGTCTGTTGACCATCGCCTTTTCTGCCAACGTTTCGGTGATAAAAATGGGAGCATCCACCCGAAGAGCCAGGGCTATACAGTCACTGGGCCTAGCATCAATCTCGACATCCTCACCATCAGACTGCAGCACAAGGACGGCATGGTATGTGTCCGCTATTAAGTCCGTAACTACAACACGCAGCACCTTAGCATGCAGAGCCTTAATCGATGCCACAAAGAGATCGTGCGTCAATGGACGCGGCGTCTTGATATTTTCCATCTGAATGCTGATCGCGCTTGCTTCTGCAGGGCCTACCACCAAGGGCAGAATGCCGCTCTCCTTCAAGTCGCTCAAGATCACAACCGGGAGCATGCTCGTCTGATCAATGCCAACGATATCTACCTTCATGCGGATCATGGCCAAACCTCCCATCATCTACTGCTCGGCCTTCCGTTTCAGGGAAGCACCAATGAAGTCACGAAAAAGTGGATGTGGATTATTGGGACGCGATTTAAACTCAGGGTGGAACTGACAGGCAACAAACCATGGGTGATTACCGATTTCAATTATCTCAACCAAGCGTTTGTCGGGCGAAAGGCCGGTTATCTGCATACCACCCTTTTCCAGGGGAATGCGGTACTGATTGTTGAGCTCATACCGGTGCCTGTGCCGTTCATAGACAACTTCAATGCCGTATGCAGCGTAACTCTTGGAGTGCTTGTCAAGAACACAAGGATAAAGCCCCAGCCGCATAGTCCCTCCCATATCTTCGATATCATGTTGTT
>SLOG01000223.1 GCA_007132635.1 Limnochordia bacterium | reverse complement strand
CACAACTCCCAGGTACACTTTCAGCTCTGTGTTACCGAAAACACGGCGCCACATGCCTCGGTAGAGGCCAAAGTATAGCGAAAAATTGACCCCGGCAGCAACCATAAAAAAGCCTATCACCAGAGTGATGTAGGCGCTGTCAAAGGCTCCGATGCTGGAATTACGGGTCGAAAACCCACCCGTCCCCACAGTGCCAAACGTGTGGACGAGGGCATCGTAGAGCGAAAGGCCTCCAAGATAAAGAAGCACAACCTGAACCACGGTCATAATGAGATAAACACCATACAATATTTTGGCAGTATCCCGCATTCTTGGCGCCAGTTTGCCCGCAGTAGGACCCGGTGTCTCGGCCTTATAGATCTGGTAGCCGCCTACCCCGATGGCCGGGAGAATCGCTACGGTCAGCACGATAATCCCCATGCCCCCCAACCAATGCAAAAAAGACCGCCAAAACAAAATACCGAACGGCATTCCCTCGATGTTGTCAATAATCGTAGCACCCGTCGTCGTCAGTCCGGAGATCGACTCAAACAAGGCATCCACAAAACTCGGAATGCTGCCCGAAAGATACAGAGGCCAAGCCCCAAAAAAGGAGACCAACACCCAACTAAGGGCCACGATACTCACTGCTTCCCTGACCTGAATACGGCGGCTGACCGGTTTTCGCAGCGACATCAAAAAACCTACGACAAACACGGCAAGGACTGTAAGAAGAAATGCCGCAAACGAGTCCTCACCATAATAAACAGCGATCCCAAACGGCAGCAGCATGGCCGCAGCCTGAAACAGCAGGAGATTACCCAGTACTTTTACGACTATCCCATAGTTCATGCAGAAGCCCTCTTTTTTTGGTATTCAGAAGGCGTTCTAGAGCCGCCATTTCTGATTGAAGGCAGAAGATGACCACTCGATCGCCCTCCTGGATTACAGCATCACCGCCCGGAACCACCACGTTACCATTGTGCACAATGGCACCGATGATGATGCCCTTGGGAAGCTCGAGCTTGCCGAGAGGCCGCCCGACGAGACGGGAGTCTGGTTTGGCAATAATCTCTAGCACCTCCGCCTCCCCCTGCATCAACAGCGAGAGCGAAACAACACTAGTGCCCTGCACAAAACGAAGGATGTCGCTGACCATCAGAAGCACCGGGTTAACTGCGAGGTCAATCCCAAGCTGTTCAATGATGGGTACATAGTTTGGCCGGCTGACCTTAGCAACGACTTTTTCAATGCCTAGCTGCTTGCCCAATAGCGCCAGCAGTAAATTTTCTTCGTCGATGCCCGTGGCCGAAATCAAGGCATCCATTTCTTCTGTGTTTTCCTCATTGAGAAGGTTTCTGTCCGTAGCGTCGCCATGAATAACCAAGGCCCCTTTAAGGTTTTCCGAGAGATACAGGCAACGATTCTCGTCCTGTTCGATGATTTTGACAGCTACATTGTTCTGCAGAAGTCGGTGGGCAAGTTGAAATCCCGCTCGGCCACCACCCATGATCATGACTCGCCGTACAGGGTGCTTATGCATAGGTGCACCGTAACGCCAGGAGAATTCATTGACGCTGTCGCGCTTGCCGATGACATAGATGACATCGCTCTCTTCGAGGCGAATGTCTCCGTACGGGATGATCGTTTCATTATTTCGCAAAATGGCTGCAATTAAGAGGCAACGCGGCAGATCGAGATCCCGAATTAACTCTCCTGCAACCCCTTTTAGGTTGTGCACGCGGTAATCAACCATTCCCACTCGCCCATCGGCGAAGTTCTCCATGTTGATGGCATACCCTCTCAGCAAATACCGCGCGATCTCTTTGGCCATTTCCGCTTCCGGGTTGGCAATGTAGTCAATATCGAACTTCTCACGAAAAAACGCCAACTGACTGCCGTAAATCGGATCCCTCACCCGCGCAATAACCAGCGGGCAACCTAACTTTTTCGCAGACGAACTCGCTAAGATATTCACCTCATCACTGCTAGTCACGGCGACAAACAGATCGGCTTTTGCGGCATTGGCTTGCTCCAGCACCGACAACTGCAAGCCGCTTCCCTGCACCGTGAGAACATCCAATGTACTAGCAGCATTGCTCAACGGTCCTTCATTTACGTCGATAATCGTCAAGCTGTTCTGCTCTTGGGAAAACGCTTCTGCCACGCGGTACCCCAGTTTTCCAGCCCCAACGATCACAATTTTCATGATGTTTACAACGTCCTTTCCGACAGTCCTAACGATGCATCGTCCGCCGTGATTCTTCACCAAACGCCGCGAGATGCCCCTGCCTTCAGGCATGGGCATCTATGACCTACTCCTTGGTGAACTCTGCGGTCCCATTCCTATAGTCTCGCTGCAGACGCTGAGTCAAGGGACCCGGTTTTCCCATGCCAATCGGATGACCATCTATCCGAACTAATGGCAAAACCTCGATTCCTGTGCTGGTTACGAACACCTCGTCTGCGGCCAAAACGGTTTCTCGATCAAAAAACACTTCACGCACAGGGATGTCTGTTCCCTTCGCCAAATGCAGAACGATCCCCCGCGTGATTCCACCCAAAATCCAGTCACTCAACGGTGCGGTCCAGAGCTCACCGCTGCGCACGATGAACAGGTTACTGGCACTTCCTTCAATGACTCCAACACCATCTCTCTCCAAAAGAGCCTCAGTGCATCCTTTCTCCATCGATGCTTGTTTTGCCAACACATTCCCCAAGAGATTGACACTCTTAATGTGGCAGAGAAGCCATCGAACATCGCGCTCAATAGACGCCGTTCCACCCATCTCCCAGGCTTTCCGAGGCGGTTCATAGCTGCGGGTATAGGCGACGAAATTGGCGCGCCCAGGGCGGGGAAATGCGTGGCTGCGCGGAGCAGTACCGCGTGTCAACTGCCAGTAGACGATACCCTCTTGCTGACAGTTCCTCTCCACCAATACCTGAATGACATCGGCCATACGGCTTGCGTGCCATTCGGATGCCATACCCAAGGCGCCGGCACCTTCTACCATGCGCTGGCAGTGCTCGCGTAGCGCGAATATGAAGCCCCCGTATATACGCGCGACTTCATAGACACCATCACCAAACTGAATGCACCTATCCTCCAGAGGAAGGGCGGCGTCTGCAACCAGTACGACATCGCCATT
>SLOG01000220.1 GCA_007132635.1 Limnochordia bacterium | reverse complement strand
TTAATATATCATAAGCGTTTATGCTCAAAGTAACCAAAGGCAGGTCGGGAAACTCCTGCTTTAGTATTTGTGCATTACTTCCGCCGGCAATAAAAACATCCGCATTGTCTTTCTCAATTAACTCCCGGGCTATTTTGATTGTATTTTCAAACGAGCTTTCAATAACACTGATCTTATTTAGCGTCTCTTCATTTAATACGTTATTAGCCAGTTTGGTCAGTCTGGGGTAACTTACGAAGACTATCCTTTTTACTTCGTCTTCCATGTAACTCATCTTCCCCTTTAGTCTTAGGATATTTTTAATATTAGAGGCTCAGCTTTTTGATGGTATTGTTTAGCATGTTTATGCTAAACATAGTAACACTTGAAACAAAACATTGCAACATGGTTAACAAAATGTATCAACATGTTTTATATTCTCGCTGGCCCTGAGATTACAATGTAAAACCTGACACTGTATACCGGAAATATTCAGGGAATATGGTATTAAGGTATACATTTAAAAAGCTTTTAAAATTTGGCATGACTATTGCGTGTACAATTACTACGATTACATCAATGCAAACTGATTATAACAAGCTTTATAAAATATCATGATTCTACCCCACAAACTTACGGGTATCTAACAACCGTAACACACTTGGCGCCGCTTAAATTAAACTAGCGGCTGAGCAGGCGAAAAAAATCGAGCTAAAGAGGGGGTCTGCCCCGGTTCTTTTGAAGCAAATGTAAAATGACTTGAAATTGTGGTCCATTAACTTGGGTGGCACCAAATCCGAGAACGTTTCAGACACCTTACCGGGATATCATCGATGTATCCGGCAAAAATGTAACAAAAGTAATTACTGGAGGGGGTTTTAATGTTTATTAATGATATTTCGGAGAAAATTGAAATAGTTGAAGTTGGGCCGCGTGATGGCTTCCAAAATGAATGTGATGTAATTAGCCTGGAAAATAAAGTTAGAACTATTGAATCGTTAGTTGAAACAGGGTTAAAATATATTGAAGCAACTTCTTTTGTTCATCCCAAATGGGTGCCGCAACTAGCTGATGCCGATCAGCTTCTACAAAAAATAACCAGCATTGATAAAGTTCGGTTTAGTGTTTTAGTTCCCAATGAAAAAGGTTTTGAAAGAGCTCTACAGGCCAATGTTAAGGAAATATGTTTATTTCTTTCGGCCAGCGAATCTCATAATAAAAAAAATGTTAACATGACACCGGAAGAATCAATGAAAAACTTCTCGGGAATAATTAAAGCTGCATTAAGTAAAAGTATGATTGTTCGATGCATTATTGCCACGTCATTTGCCTGCCCCTTTGAAGGTACAATTAAGCCTGAAGCAGTATTGAAAATTGCGACTGACCTGGTTGAATATGGCGTAAATGAGGTTGTCTTAGCTGATACGATCGGGCATGCAAACCCCAGGCAGGTTTATGAATTGTTTTCTCTTCTCAAAAGCCGGGTTCCTGAGGTAATAATAAGCGCCCATTTCCATGACACTATGGGTATGGGACTATCTAATGTTTTAGCTGCTCTTCAGGCCGGCATCAGGAAATTTGATGCATCTGTTGGGGGCTTGGGAGGTTGTCCGTTTGCTCCTGGAGCCAGCGGGAATATAGCGACGGAAGATATAGTTAATATGTTGAACAGAATGGGTTATAAAACAGGCATTAGCCTGGAAAAGCTACTGGAAACTTCATCGTTGTTGGAAAATATAGTAGGCAGGCCGGCTTCAAGTCATATGAGCAGGTTAGAACTTGTATAAATATCAGAAGGGAGAGCAGTAATGGGAAAAACTATTTGTGAGAAAATACTCTCAGCCCACTCTACGGATAGGGTGGAAGTAGGGCAAATCATCCAGGTAAATGTTGACCTGGTGATGGGTAACGATGTTTCTGGTTCGATGGGTGTCGGTATATTTAACCAATTTAATAGCAGCAGTGTTTTTGATCCGGATAAAGTTGTTATGATTGCAGATCATTTTGTTCCCAACAAAGATATCAAGTCAGCAGAACAGGTTAAAGTAATACGTGATTTTGCAAAAACCTACGGGTTAAAGCATTATTATGAAAATGAAGGAATCGAACATGCTTTGCTGCCTCTGAAAGGGTTGGTTGGCCCGGGCCAGTTAATTGTTGGCGCTGATTCGCATTCAGTAACGTATGGTGCGCTGGGGGCTATGGCAATCGGGGTTGGGGCCACCGATTTGGCTGCTGTTATGATGACAGGATGGGTTTGGTTGAAAGTGCCTGAATCTATAAAGATTACCTTAAGCGGCAATCTTCGCCCCTGGGTTACAGGTAAAGATGTGATTCTTTATATCCTTAAAAATATTGGGGTGGATACTGCTACCTATAAAGCTCTTGAGTTTGTAGGACCGGGGATAGAAAACTTAACGCTTGAAAGCAGGTTTACTATGTCAAATATGACTGCAGAGACCGGGGCGAAAACAGCAATTTTCCCGGTTGACGATGCGGTTTCAACATTCCTTGATCAGGTTTTAGATGAGGAATACCAGGCTTATCAAGGTGATGAAGATGGAAACTATGCGGAAGAGTTAAATTTTAATTTGGATGAAATCGATTTACAGGTAGCTTTCCCTTCACAACCATCAAATGGGAGGGATATTAATGACGCGACCGGTGTTGAAATTGATCAGGTTGTGATCGGATCTTGTACAAATGGTTGGATTGAAGATTTACGCTTGGCAGCAAAGGTTTTGAAAAACAACAGGGTTAAGGAAAATGTCAGATTAATCATTCTCCCAGCTACAAGAAGCATTTACAGGCAAGCTTTGAACGAAGGATTACTTGAAATATTTGATGATGCTGGCGCTGTTATTGGACCGCCAACCTGCGGGCCCTGCCTGGGTGGTCACATGGGTATTCTTGCAAAAGGTGAAAGAGCAATTGCTACTACCAACCGTAACTTTGTCGGAAGAATGGGACATAAGGAAAGCGAGGTATATTTGTCGGGACCTGCTGTTGCCGCGGCATCGGCCGTTAAAGGTAAAATAGCACATCCTGAAGAGGTTGTATGAATGTAAATGGGAGGTTTATGCTTTGAAAATTGAAGGGTCAGTTTGGAAATATAATGATAATGTTGATACGGATGTAATTATCCCGGCCAGATACTTAAACATATCCGAT
>SLOG01000366.1 GCA_007132635.1 Limnochordia bacterium | reverse complement strand
GATACGCCCTGCGTCGATGTAATGCTTGAGTTTATCTCGTTGATAAGGCCGGACGGCCAAATAGTCCTCCAAGACGATGGATTGAGCATCCAGGTGAAATCGGTAGTCAGGCTGGGAGTCTAGAATCTCTAGCAGATTGTCCATTAGATCCACCAACCGGACACGAAACTCCTCAAATGTAAGATACCACTCGCGATCCCAATGGGTGTGCGAAATAACGCTATACAAGGTCTCCATGATAATCCTCCGTCCTTCTGCTTCGCCGATTATTTGGGTGAACTGTCATTCGTCCACTGGGTATAGGAAAAACCGAGGCCAGCAGCGATTTCCCTGGCAATCGCTGCTCGCAGAGTTGCGGCAACCTGATGGCAGTCAACGAGCTGCGGCTGCAGCCTTTGGACCGATGTCGTCGGCCGATCCGTGCCGCAGGGCAGAATGGCCTCAAAATACGCCAGATCCGTTGTAACGTTGAGAGCAAATCCGTGGGAGGTGATGTAGCCCGGAGCCATGCGACGCTTATTGAACTTAATGCCAATGGATGCAAGCTTAGCCCCTTGCACCCAGACTCCGGGATGCTCCGAATCCATCTCCCCTTGGATGCCTACAGCGGCCAACCCACCGATCAGAGCCGACTCTAGAAGTCGTAGAAAGCGATGCGTATCATGAGAAAACCGGGCGCTGGTGACAAACACATACCCCACCAGCTGGCCGGGTCCATGGTACGTCACCTGGCCGCCCCGGTCTGTGGTTACCACCGGAACCTCTCGCTTCTGCAAAGCAGATCGGTCCCGCAAGAAGTGGGATTGGTCGACATGGCGGCCCGTTGTATACACGTGGGGGTGTTCAACATACACAAACTGCTCGCTCGCCTCCCCCCGATCAACGGCTTTCACAAGCGCTTTTTGGCGCTCCCATGCTTCTTCGTAGGCAAGCCGTCCCCAGTCAGCAACTTGCAGCGCTTCGGTCAAAACGAAGACTCCCTCGCCATGACCTGGAGATGACGGCAGACTGACTGCAGAAACTGCCCCGCTACAGCACCGTCCACAATCCGGTGGTCAAAGGAGAAACAGAGGTTGACCATCGAGCGAATGCCAATCATGTCATCAATCACAACGGGACGTTTCACGATAGCCTCCATCGTCACAATTCCGGACTGCGGGGGATTGATGATCGGCATCGAAACGACCGAGCCAAAAGCACCCGTGTTATTCACCGTAAACGTGCCGCCGCTGACATCGTCCGGAGTCAGTTTCCCTGCCCGCGCCTTTTTGATTATGCTGTCCATAGCATGTACCAGACCCGTCAAGGACAAGCGGTTTGCCTGGTGGATGACGGGGACAAGCAGTCCCTTATCGGTAGCCACAGCCAAGGAGACATGGACATCTCTGTGCTGATGAATATGCTCCTGGTGCCAGCTCGCATTCAGCTGATCGTACTCTTGTAGGCCTTTGATGACGGCCTGCACAAAAAATGGAAAGTACGTCAGCCGCACGCCCTCTTGGTTGAAAAACCGGTTTTTCACCTTCTGTCGAAAGGCAACCAAATCCGTGACATCGGCTTCCATCACAGTCCAGGCGTGGGGAATCGTTGTCGCTGAACGCACCATCCGCTCGGCGATCATCCGGCGAATGGGATCGACAGTCCGGTGCTCAACCCTCTGCTCCTGGTTCTCGTCGGGTAGGGGCAGAGCTCCGGGTGGAGCAGGAGAGGACTCAGATGCCGGTTCATTCGCCATCTCCGCTGCCGCCAACACATCCTTGCGCGTCACGCGGCCGCCTGTACCGGTGCCGGATATCGCTTTCAGATCCAACCCATGCTCGTCCGCCAGGCGCAGAACTACCGGTGAGTAGCGGAGCTTCTGCGACCTATCCTGCTGTACAGACGGCTCGCTGTCTTCAGGCTTGTGGCCTGGGCTGTGGTCTGGCTCAACACCAGTCTCCTCACCACTCTCATCGGTGAACAGAGTGCATAGTCGCTGACCAACTGGTATGATGTCTCCCTCGCCTGCCGCGAGGTCCTGGACAACTCCAGCGTGGGAGGCCGGTATCTCGGCGTTGACTTTCTCCGTAACCACTTCGCACAGCGGTTGGTCGCGCACAACTTTCTCACCTGGCTTTACCAGCCATCTGTTAACTAACCCTTCAGTGACGCTCTCCCCTAGCTGAGGCATGTTGATCTCAATCTCCAATTGTACCCACCCCATTTACAGTCGAATACTTAAAACGCTGCCAACTCCCGCATCTTGTCCGCAATCTTCTTCTGGTCCAACATGTAGTATTTCTCCATGGGAGAGCTGTAGGGCATCGCCGGTACATCCGGTCCGCAAAGGCGCATGATGGGGGCATCCAAGTCGAAGAATACCTCTTCAGAGATCAACGCAGCAACTTCCGCTCCGATTCCGTGCGTCTTGTTGTCCTCATGCACAATCAACGCCTTACCTGTCCGGGACGCCGCGGCCAAAATGCTCTCGCGGTCTAAAGGAAGCAGCGTCCGGAGATCCACCAAATGCACAGAAATCCCTTCAGAGGCCAAATCCTCGGCCGCCTCCTGGCAGAAATGCAGCATAAGACCGTAAGAAAACACAGTAATATCCGAGCCCTCGCGCCGCACAGCCACCTTGCCAATAGGTACCGTATAGTCGTCGGCCGGCACGTCTCCCTTTAACAGCCGATAACACCGCTTGTGTTCGAAAAACAGCACGGGATCCGGATCGCGGATTGCGCTGAGCAGCAGTCCTTTCGCATCATAGGGAGAAGCCGGTGTCACAACCTTGAGGCCTGGCACATGCGTGAAAAGAGCCTCCAAACACTGCGAGTGATACAGCGCCCCGTGGACTCCACCACCGTACGGTGCCCGGATGACAATGGGGCAGTGGAAATCGCCGGCTGTCCGATAACGGATTTTGGCTGCTTCGCTGATTATCTGGTTCACTGCAGGTAGTATAAAATCCACAAACTGAATCTCAGCCACAGGAAGCATTCCATTTAAGGCTGCACCTATAGCTGTCCCGACAATTCCGGCTTCTGCCAAAGGAGTATCCAGCACCCGCTGCGGCCCAAACTCATCCAAAAGACCGGCAGTAGCACGGAAAACCCCTCCGCGCACTCCAACATCCTCACCCATAACGAACACCCGCTCATCTCGCCGCATTTCCAGCGCCAAGGCATCGGTTATCGCTTCGATGTAGTTCTTGACAGCCATCAGTGTTCCTCCCTCGTCGCCGCATACACATGCTCGAGTGTGGATTCCGGTGCAGGAGACGGCGCCGCCTCCGCTTCCGACACAGCTGCATCAACAATCGCCAGAGTCTTCTGGAGCAGGGCCTCTTGATCCGCCTCAGTCATAACACCGACGTTCCGCAGATACCGGCCAAACCGAAGCAGCGGATCATCTCTCTTGGCAGCCTCTACTTCTTCTCTGGAACGGTAGGTGCTGTCATCGTCGTCACTCGAATGAGGAACGAGGCGATACGTCATGGCTTCGACTAGCGTCGGGCCCTCGCCCTGCCGAGCTCGGAGTACCGCATCGCGAACCGTCTCATACACCGCCAGCACGTCATTGCCGTCCACCCGGACACCAGGCATGCCATAACCCTGTCCGCGGGCAGCGATCGAACCCCCACCCACCTGTTTCTCGAGAGGCACGGAGATCGCGTAGCGGTTGTTCTGGCAGAAGAAAATCACGGGCAGTTTGTGCACACCAGCGAAATTCGCTGCTTCGTGAAACTCGCCTTGGTTGCCGGAGCCCTCACCGAAGCAGGTCATGACTACGGTGGTTTCCCCCCGCATACGAGCAGCCAAAGCGGCCCCAACGGCATGGGTTATCTGCGTGCCCACTGCACTCGAACCCGTCAGGATCCCCAAACGCCGTGAACCAAAGTGTCCCGGCATCTGCCGGCCTCCGCTGTTGGGATCCGCTGCCCGCGCGAAATTGGACAGCATAAGCTCCGTGGGAGTCATGCCGAAGGCCAAGACCATTGCAATGTCGCGATAATACGGACACAAGAGGTCCGTCCCGACTTCGAGAGCTGCTGCAGCTCCTACCTGTGCGCCTTCATGCCCTTGGCAGGATACGAGAAACGGAATCTTACCTGCACGGTTCAATAGCCACGTTCGCTTGTCCAACTCGCGAGCCAAAACCATCAATCGGTACATATCACGGACCTGTTCACCGGTCAGGCCCAATTCTCTATACTTTTCTGGAGTCACGAACATCGGCCTCCCTTGACCGCTTGTTCTCGGTTCGGCTCGACCGCAGCCTCCGAGCGGCTTCGCCGACTACTTCAGAAATCGTAGGATGCGGGTACACGGCGGCAGCCAGCTCTTCGCCGCTTACGTCCAACAAGCCTCCGAGACTGAACAACCCGATGATATCTGTCGTACGCGCACCCACCAAGTGAGCGCCGAGGAGATCGTCCGTATCTGCGTCACAGATAATTTTGCAGAATCCCTCAGGGTCCCCCTCAATCAGAGCCTTACCATTCGCTTTCATGGCATAGCGACCCACCAGCGTACGATATCCGGCGTCGTGCGCCTGCTTTTCCGTTAGCCCCACCGAGGCGGCTTCCGGCCGCGTGTACACGCAGCGAGGCATCATATTCGCCGCGTAGACCGGCACACCTGCCCATCCCCGGACGACCTCCACAGCCTGCTGTGCGGCTTTATGAGCCAGCATGAGGCCGCCAACGACATCTCCCGCCGCAAAGATACCAGGCACCGAAGTCTCTCCGGCTTCGTTCACAACGACAGCACCATTCTGCACCAAAATCTCAGCGGCCTCCAAACCGATACCTTCCGTACTAGGACGTCGTCCAACACTCACCAGCACCAGTTCGGCTGCGAACTGGCGCCTGGCCTCCTCATCTGATTCACACTCGACAGAAACCTCATGTTCATGGATCGCAGAGGACAATACCTTAGTCTGCGTATGAATTTTTACACCGCGGGCCGCCAGTTCACGCGCCACAGCCCGCTGCACATCGCGATCCTCATAGGGCAGTATCTGCGGGGCCATTTCGATAAGCGTGACATCCACGTCCAAGTCCACCAGGAGCGAAGCCCACTCCGAGCCTATCACACCACCGCCCACAATGACGATACTGGCTGGCAGTGCCTTCAGCTCCAGCAGCTGATCCGTAGTAACCACCCGGGTACCGTCAATGGGCAGACCCGATAGCTCCTGAGGGCGAGAACCTGTGGCTATCAGCAGGGCCGTATCCGGCACCAAGTACTCCGTACCGCCCTCATGCATGTCAACCGCCAAAGCCCCAGCAGTAGGCGAGAATATGGAAGGTCCCATGATCCGCCCTCGCCCAGCATACATGTCCACACCGCTCCGTCTGACCAACTGCTGCAGACCGGCATAGAGTTCCGCGACGATGCTCTGTTTCCGGCTCTGCATCTGAGCAAAATCCACGCTGACGTCCGCCGAATCCATGGCCACGCCAAACGCCGCATGGCGCCCAATCAGTTGATACACCTCCGCGCTGCGAAGGAGCGCCTTGGTAGGGATGCAGCCTTTGTGCAGGCATGTCCCGCCCAAGCGACTCGCTTCCACCACAGCCGCAGACAAGCCAAACTGCCGTGCCTGCAGAGCAGCCGTATAACCGGCAACTCCACCACCTAGTATCACAGCATCATAGTTTTTTGCCACCGTCACCCCTCAATTCGCTGCAGAGCTGTTTCCATGCCGGATCGATCCATACACTCCAAAAACTCGGCCGTCAGCTTCACAAGCCCAGGATACTGGGTCAGATCGAGACCCCAAAGGGATACATCCGCAAGGATGGCCTCGACAACTCCTTGATAGTCAGAACCGCAGTCCTGCCACGCGCTGTAAAAGAGGTTCAGGACAGAAGGATCATCGCTAATGGGATACTCACCTGCCGGGCCTTCGCCCACCAACACATCGCCTTCCCAACGGGTTCCGCGGTAGAAGCGGATAAAGGCGGCGAGCGAGAATACCAACCGTTGAGGAAGCCGGCCCGCCTCTGCGTGCACTGTCAAGGACGGCAGCACCCGCGCCCGGAGTTTCGCCGCTGCGTTGAGTGAGATGTCGAGCCAGCGGTGTTCAATGTACGGGTTGCGGAACCGTTCGAGAACTTGGCCGGCAAACACATCCAACTCTTGCGTTTCCTGCCCCATACTGGGCACGACTTCCTTGAACAAGAGTCCGTCTAGAAATCCCTTCGTGAGTGGTTCCTCCACCGTTTCGCGTACCGTAGTGTGCCCCAGCAGGTGGGCGACGGAAAACAGACTGGTATGGGCTCCATTGAGAATGCGTACCTTACGGGTCCGATACGGGGTCAAGTCGTCAACCCAGTGGACTTCCAGCCCTGCCTTGTGCAAGGGCAGGCGTTCGGCTGCAGCCGCAGGAGCTTCGATGACCCACAGGTGAAACAGCTCCCCCGTCGTGAGCAGTGGATCCCGAAACCCGGTGCGTTCCCAGAACTGAGCCGCCTCCTTCTCTCCCGGGTAACCTGTTACAATGCGATCCACCAGGGTGTTGGCAAACGTATTCGCGTCCGCCACCCACTGGCTGAATGCGTCTGGCAGTCCCCATTCATCCGCTAGCCGCAGTACGATATTCAACAGCTCAGTGCCGTTGTTTTCAATGAGTTCACACGGCAGAATAAGCATGCCGCTCTGAGAGTCACCAGCAAACGCTTGATAACGTCGATACAGATAGGCGCATACCTTGCCGGGAAATGATAGCGGCGGCCCGAAATCCATTGAGTCGTCGGCATCATAAGCAATACCGGCCTCCGTTGTGTTAGATACCATGATGTCCACCTGCGGATCCGCAGCGCACTGCAGCACCTTGTCCCATTGTGAGTAACTGTCGAGACAGCGGCTGATGGATTCGACAATGTCGCATTCCACCAACGGCTTACCAGCCTGCTGACCTCGCAGCACCACTGTATAGCGGCTATCCTGAGCATTGAGAGCAGCGGCCAAGCCGGTGGGAATAGGCTGCACCACTATGGCGCTGCCGGCAAAGACTTCCGCTTGGTTCGCTTTCTGGAGCATCCAGTCAACAAACGCGCGTAGGAAATTGCCCTCGCCAAACTGGATCACTCGTTCGGGAAAAGCTGCCAAACACCTCACCCCCCTTACAGCGTAATACCGAATTCAACGAAGCAGTAATCGTCGTTCCATCGACTGTGTCCCCATACATTGGGTTCCTTGAAAAACGTTCCGGGATGAACAGCATAGCTCTCGCCTTCTTCCAGATGGTGCGGCCCTAAGAGGTTCCGCAGATTACCCGTCAGGGTCAGCTCAATGGTGTTGGTTCCCGAGCGCAGACGCCCTTGCAGCGATGCTTCGTACGGCTGCCAAAACCACTCGCGTACATGCTCACCATTGACCCGCAGTGCTGCCACATTAGCTTGGACGTCCTTCAGCTGCAGCTTATAGCCATCGATGCTGTCGTCAGTTAGCTCGATCTCTTTACGCAGAGTAACAGTGCCGTTGAAAAACGGCAATCCTTGGCGAGTCAAATCACCCAAGGTCACCGCCGTGGGCGGCGTATTCAGGACAAATGGGCCGGAATAGCGGACTGCGCGGCGCGGCAGGCTCTCAAACGAACCAGGTGTTTCCACACCAAACGTGCCGATAAGGTATACAGCCTCGATCTCCTGATCATAGGTAAGCTTGTTCTTCTCTGCCTCAAAGGCAGCGGCCTTGCGGATCTGTTCATAGACCTTGTCGCTCTGGCTGAACCGAGTCCGGAGAACCAGTTCGTTCTCACCCGGACGCAGGCTCTTGGTCAGGGGTACACGGATGAACGAGCGGTCACGGTACCAGCCTGATGGCGTATTTTCGACCAATTGGCCGTTCAGCTCCATTGTATAGAGCTCTGGCCGTTCGATGACCAAGGCAGCGTCGTCCGGAGTGAAGTCCTGCGACAAGGTAAAGGTGAATCGCATCGCGATGTCCACGGATCGTTCGAGGTCCAGGGCCCGCTTCTGAATCACGCTTACGTGCTCATTCTCTGCTTGGAGCTCGCCGTCAAACCAAAAGTCGCAGTAGTCCAGCGTCAAGGCATTGGGATCGTGCATGTCGAGATCCCACGAACCAACAAACAGGTCCGACGGGAGCGGCGTCAGCTCGTCAAGATTTTCCCACAGCGGGGCATCGGGAAATGCCTCGTCAGCATCGGCTGTAAGCAGAGCCAGCGAGCCTCCCGGGGCCAAACGCCAAGCGACCTGCAGCCTGTCGTCCACATGGGTATACGGTAACGAACGCAGCGAGCCGTCTTCCGCGTCCAGAATGCGCACTGCACGGCCCGGAACAGTAATAACCACACTGTACTCCGCGTCAAGGTCCGAGTTTGCCGCAAAGAATAATCGACTCTCCACACCCACAAGAGACGCGGGAAGTGTTCTCTGCGTCACCGCCACAGCAAGGGCCGGACGTCCGTCCCTAGTTGTCACTGCCACGGGCGATGCATCCTCAGGCAGGCATGCTGGGATACTGGCCGGTTCGTCTAGGCTCTCCCCCAGGGTCAATAGGTCATCCAGGCGGCTATCAACCTGTCCTGCCACAAGTGAAGGCTTCTGACCCACCCAGAAAATGCTTCCGCCCGCTTTTCCGAATGCCTGAAGGAGTTCGACTGTGTTTGCAGTCAGGGTCACAGCAGGAGGGACTATCACGACGCTGTACGCTTCTTGCCCTACCACCAGGCGGGTTCCGTCCACTTGTCCATGGCGTTTCAGGATGCGTTCATCGCCATAGTGAAACGGAATGTGGTTCGCCTCCAGTGTCTCTGTAACATCAAGGAAGTCGTTAAACAGATCAGCCAATCCGGGATTATCGGCAGCATCATAGTGCAGCCAAGCGGAACTCTGCGTATGCAGTACAAGCACGGGGAAATCTGCTTTTCCCTCCGCCAAGAGCATACCGAGGCGCGACACATAGTCATTGAACAGGCGATACTTATCCCACCACGGCTGCTGATAGAACAGTGAGGGCGGATAGTCGCGTTTGCGGATTCCGCGCAGCGAGTAGCCCTGCAAGTGCTGACACAGCTGCGTGATGCCGCGCACCATCTGCCAGTCAAACATCCACTTTAGCTCCCCAAAGCTGACATTCCACCCGGTAAGAGCAAACGTTTCACTCAGAATCTGCTGTTTACCCAGTTGATGAGCCACCGAGCTCACCTGCAGCGGCGTTGTGGGCGGATTGATATGGCGTCCCAGCCAGTCCATGCCGGGCATATGGAAGAACTCATAGTGGGGCATGACGGCTCCGTTGCTTGTAAGCTGAGCGAGGAAGCTTTCCTCCAACACCATGTGACCCGTCAGCTGCGCCCCATGGTTGGTACACCAGTCATAGATAGGTTCGGTGAAGTTTGTTACGAAAAGCTCCTGCACCAAGTACCAAAACCGGTAGCGCGTCCGCTGATAGTCGTCAATGGGAAGAAAAAGCTGCGGCAGAACAACCAAAAGATCCTCCTGAAACATCTCCCAATACTGTTTCGGCAGCGTAAGTGACCACGGTATGCCATTCCGCGACACCTGAGGTTCGTCGGTGAAAAACCCCGGCAGTGCTTTGCCGAAATCGGTGCCAAACACTTCGTAGTAAGGTTGGTAGATCGCATCCAAAAACTGTTCCGTCACCTTACCATCCAGCGTATCTACATAAAACGGGTTGACGTCGTAATAGAAATGCAGAAGCCGGCCGTCCCCCAATCGGTGGTTGATGATCGTACGTCTGTCAGGCCGAGTCATTTCTTGGTCAACCTCTTCAAAACGCAGGTACTTCTGCTGATACTCTTCTCCCAACCCACTGACACGGCCGTCCCCAAAACCGCTCGGCCAGCCGTTCTCGTCATAAAGCCAGGCTCCCATGCCCGTGTCCCGCGCTTCTTCAACACCTGCCTGGATATTGGCCATCCACGAGTCACCCATATATTCTGTCTGCAGACCACCGCGCGCGTGCATGAAGTAGCCACCGATACCGGCAGCATCCATGGCGCGGATTTGACGCCGCGTCTCGCTTTCATCCAACTTTTCGTTCCAAGACCAAAACGGTATAGGCCGGAACCGCTTAGGCGGGTCTGACAATACCCGGAAAAACTCATCCCGCATGCTATATAACCTCCTCTGCATTTCCCCTTTACTTCGTTCTGCACCACAGCGATTCCTGTTCGTGCAGGAGAAGCCGCTGAGTCCCAAGAAGACTGCTTTAATGAAACCGCTGTACACTCAAACCGCAGGAGGGAAAACAAACTATGCTGTATGAACTGCGCATTTACCACATGCACGAAGGAAGAATGCCGGCCATTCACCGACGCTTCGCCGATGTCACGTTGGATCTGTTTACCAAACACAACATGAAAGTTGTCGATTTCTGGGAGGACGCGGAAGGTGACAACCGCATCTACTATGTCATGGAACATCCGGACATGGCAGCGCGCACCAAACATTTCGCTGCCTTTGCCAACGACCCTGAGTGGATTAAGGCCAAAGAAGCTTCCGAGGCCGACGGCCCCATCGTCGAAAAGGTTGAGGCCTTCTTCATGAACCGGGTTCCGTATTCGCCAGCTGCCGACTAAGACGCCGCGCCGGGAGGTGTTAATGTGTCAACTCGCGTCATGTTTATCGGCGCCCACCAAGATGATATGCAGGGAGCGGCCGCCGGCGCCTTCGCCCAACTGCGGGAATCCCTGGATTACGACGGTCTGGAAGTCAGCCTCACCAATGGTATCGTGGGCCATCATGGGCCAAAGTATCTGCGAGACCCCGCGCGCCTAACGGCGCTGCGGGTAAAAGAAGCGACTGAAGCTGCCCGGGTCGTAGGTTTTGACTATCGGCTGCTCAACGACTGGCGGGGAAACGAGTTCCCGGATGCCGACCTGCAGATTACCCGCGAGAGCAAGGGAGCTGTCTGGGCAGCCGTCCGAGACTTCCAACCGGATCTCTTGGTGACGCTCCCCATCAATGACATCCGCGACTCGTTTGGCATGCACAATGACCACACTAACGTGGGCGAAATCGTCAAACGCATTGCGTACTTGATTCCTGCTCCCTACGCGTTCCGTGAATACTACAGCGAAGCGGATATCGAAGCGCTGGCAGCCGTCGACGAACCGCCGTACGTCGCGCCGCCGCTCATCGTCACAACCCACGACTGTTATTCCGAACAGATAGACCCAGATATCGTTCTCGATGTCACCGCCCAGGCAGATGCCAAGGCGGAAGCTTTTGCCAAACATGTGTCACAGGCGCAGGAATGGCTGCCCTGGATCGGACGCTACAAGGCACCGCAGAGCAAAGCCGAGCTGCGGAAGGGAATGGAACAACGCAGCCGCAAACTGGCAGCGAAGTTGGGACTCCCGTCGGGGATCTACGAAGCCTTCACGCTGACATCGTGGGCCAAGACACCGACTTTGGACGATGTGAAACGCTTTTTCCCCAATGACGCATTCGACCATAGACGGGCGAGAGACAAAATTCGCAGTCTGAGCAGCTGAAAGAGCGCGGGTGACCCCGCGCTCTTTCAGTTTCGAAAGCGTTGATTGTCCCGGATCAGACCGTCAATTACAGCTCCAGCACAACAATTTGATGGCATTCGACTTTAGGCACTGTCAGCTGGACGCGTCCTTCCGCTTGGTCAAATGCAATCGGCTCCATCTCGGGAGCCAGGTACGCTTGGCGGATCGGTTCATCGATCTTGACCGTTACAGGAATGTCATAGATCGGCGGCAGATCGTCGATCACTGCGGTGCGGCCGCGCTGCAGAGGTGCAGCATACAGCAGATGAAGCACATAGCGGTTTTCCTGCGGCTGCTTCGCAAGACGAACTCGGCCGCAGCTCGGCATTCCGACCTGCAGAATGGGGTCTCTATAGACTAGACGAAGAGCATTGATGAAGTAGTCGCGGTGAAACTGCGACCCGTGGTCATAGTAGATCCGGCAGATAGGATGGGCGAGGTACACAACCCTACCCTTGCGCAGAGCTCCCGGATGCTGGGCCTGTTCTGTTCGGTACGGCGTGTTCTGATGCGAACAGTAATGGCCGTACGTCCGGTTAAAATACGGCTCATGCAGCGAAGCCAAGACCTCTCCATCGGTAACCCATACTTGCTCGGCTGCTTGGTACACCAAGAATGGACTGGTTATTAAG
>SLOG01000080.1 GCA_007132635.1 Limnochordia bacterium | reverse complement strand
AGAATGGCTGAGCTCGCAATGGAGGCAGGAATCCCAGACGGGGTACTCAATGTACTGCCTGGAATGGGTCCAGTAGTCGGTGCAGCGCTTGCCCTGCATCAGGACGTAGATCTCCTTACGTTCACTGGTTCCACTGCAGTGGGCCGGCAACTGCTTGAGTATTCAGGTAGATCAAACCTAAAGCGTGTATTACTCGAACTTGGCGGAAAGAATCCATGTATTGTGATGCCCGATGTTTCTGACCTTGACACAGCAGCAGAGCAAGCTGTAACAGCTGCTTTATGGAATATGGGAGAGAATTGTACCGCCAATTCACGGATATTAGTCCACAGAGATATTAAAGACAGGTTTTTGAAAATGTTAGTCGAAAAGACGCGCGAATGGAAAACAGGAAATCCTCTTGACCCTCAATTTGCTTTAGGGGCGCTTATCAGCAAGGATCACATGGATAAGGTTCTTGGCTATATTGAAAAAGGGAAGGCTGAAGGGGCGCACCACATATATGGAGGTCACCGTCTTTTTGAAGAGTCTGGAGGGTATTTTGTGCAACCAGCGATTTTTGACGGAGTAACTCGAAAGATGACTATAGCACGCGAGGAGATCTTCGGTCCAGTTTTTGGGGTAATGACCTTTGATACCGTCGAGGAAGCCATAGATATCGCCAATGACACGGAATACGGTCTACATGCCTCCGTGTGGACTGACAATGTGAATTTGGTGCATAAGATCTCTCGTGCAGTGCGAGCAGGCACTATATCTGTGAACTGTTTTTCTGAAGGCGATGTTGGCACGCCTTTCGGTGGCTTTAAACAGTCTGGCTTTTTCGGACGTGATAAATCGCTGTGGGCAAATAGGCAGTATACCGAGATGAAAACTATATGGACGACTTTTCGGTGATCCATTACCTACTATGCTTGAATGAGCATTAGTGTTCGCGCTTCATGCTTTCTACAAATTCAGCTACAATAGATGCCTACGTTCAGCACCCGTACGGCAGCGGTCTCGCGTTGTTGCCGGATGGCTGCATGCAGACTGGCACTGACAGTTACGACCGAGGAGACTCCCGAACTCATGTGGGGAATAGCCAGCGATTCGATCCGCGCTCTTATTGGCTCGGGCTGCCGTGTGAAGAAACAAGTCTCGCACCGTTATGGGCCGAGCGGCGTCCACGATTTCGTAGTCGATCTCTGTCACTTAAGACATGACCATCATATGGTCAAACGCGGGTATGTACTCTTTCAACGGATCCGCCAGGTGAAACCGGCCTTCTTCGCCCAAGGGAGGCTTGGCAGCCTGGCCTCGATAACCCACGCACTCTGAATACACACAGTTTCCGCGCAGCAGAACAGTCGGATGTACGCCGACTGCCCGCCTTTCATCGACATAACGCTGCATCAGATCCTTCACCTTAGCAAACCGACTCATCGAGAATACCTCCCTTGACCTATCCACAGGCTTACGCCAGAAGCGTATACAGGTATGGGACAACAACCATCGAGGCCATGTTGTCAGGTTCATTGTGTTTTAACTATGGGCACCTTCGCCAACTCGCCTGTTCCGCGCTCTTCCCTCCTCTGTTGCATTACTTATGACAGGAGAAGCGAACCCTACGCCCACCGCCGTTAGCTGCTCCTGACTTATACGGTATTCAAGAACCAGTTGATCGACTATGGCATTTGCTCTTGCCTCTGATAAACGTAAATTCATGGCATAACTACCAGCATTGTCTGTATGACCTACCACCAAAGATCTCTTCCCCGAATTCTCTTGCAGAAACGCTGCAATCACAGATAATGCCTCTGCGGATTCTGGCGCTGCTTCAGATGAACCCGTGTCAGTGATTAGAATCTATAGTGCATTCTTTGGGGGTGACCGAAGAATCCGTTCCGATCAGCCTAAAGAAACTGAATGCAGACAGGTTTGGGAATCGCGCAGGCTTGACCCATGTGTTCCAGCTGTCCGCCGTCCTCATCGACGGCAAAACTGTGAATGGTTCCGCTGCGTTCGTTGGCTGCCAGAAGATAGGCGCCGCTGGGATCCACAGCAAAGTTCCTCGGCCAATGGCCCCTTGTGGATTCGTGTGCAGTGGCCGTCAGACGGCCGTTGTCTGGGTCGACGGCAAACACAGCAATGCTGTCATGGCCTCGATTGGCACCATAGAGAAATCGACCGGAGGGATGCAGATGGATATCGCTGCTTTGGCTGTGGCCATCGAAGTTCTCGGGAAGGGTGGAGACCGTCTGCTTTGGCGCCAATCGACCAGTGTCCCGATCATAGTCGTAGACCGTTATGGTTGAATCCAGTTCATTGATGCCATAGGCATGGCTGCCGCTGTTGCCCAAAACAAAATGCCTCGGACCTGCTCCTGGATGCGTTTCCGCATAGGGAGGGTCGTTGGGGGTAACCTTGCCGGCCTCGGTATTCAGTGCGTAGATGAGAACCTTATCTAGGCCCAAGTCTGATACAAACAGGCGGTCTTTCACCGGATCACAAATGGCTGAATGGGCATGGGGCCCTTCTTGGCGGTCTGGATCGGGGCCGGTTCCTTCGTGTTGAATAAATGATGATGCTGCAGCCAATGAACCGTCGTCTTGAACCGGCAGAACAGCAACACTGCCGCCTCCGTAATTGGACACGACAAGAAAGCGGCCCGTCCTATCCAAGGTCACATGGCAGGAACCGGGGCCCTTACTGGACTGCATGTTCAACAGCGACAATGACCCTGTTCCTCGGTGAATGCGAAAAGCCGCCGCACCACCGCCCGAAGTCCCGCCCAAGGAAGCAGTTTCGCACACCGAGTAAAGGTGCTGCCCGTCTTTGTCAATGGTCAGAAATGACGGGTTTTCAACCCCATCGGTGGTGTCAGCAATGTCCAAGCTCCCTTGCTCAGGATTCCAGCGGCAGGTATAGATGCTTGGTGCATCGCTAGATGCATAGGTGCCGACGAATACAAAGGTATCGTTCATACTCTCATCCTTTTCTCGCGATTTATCTCGCTCGTGCGGTCCGAATCTTTGCTGCCGAGGTGAACCGGCACTCGTCAAAATCGAGAAAATCAACTGCCTTCTAGACATGCTCCTTTACGAAGTCGGCCACCGCGTTCTTCTTGGATTCTTCGTCGTACTGTCGTCGTTTTTGGGCCATGATGAGCCCTCACTT
>SLOG01000175.1 GCA_007132635.1 Limnochordia bacterium | reverse complement strand
TCGTGGGGATCGTGCGTGGCAATAACCGGGGCCAACACCCCGACAATGATGATAAACATGAGAATGACGCTGCCGATTAACGCCAGTGGATCCCGCACGATAATGCGGAGGATCCGCCGCACTCCAGAAAACCAGGCGTCAAGCTGCGCTTTTCGCAGCTGCCGCTGTCTGTCTCTTGCTGTGTTGTCTGCCATCAGCGGCTCCCCCCTTCACGCCCTAAGACTCTTGGATCCAGATATCCATAGAGCATATCGACAAAGAAATTCATGACGAGTACGGTAGCAGCCATGAGCATAAAGGCCGCCTGAGCCACCGGGTAATCACTGGCCGAAATGGCTTGGAACATTTCGCGGCCCAATCCCGGCCACGAAAACACGGTCTCGATGACCACCTGCCCCCCAACAGCCAGACCGATGCTGATAGCTGCCTGCGTCACAAGAGGCAGCATCGCGTTACGAGCCGCGTGGCGATACATCACCTGGCGTTCGCCCATGCCCTTGGCGCGGCAGAGTTCAATGAAATCCTCACCCATAACTTCGAGCATGGTGTTGCGCATAATCAGCATCGGAAGTCCCAAGTAATAAAAACCCATGATCAATGCGGGAAGCAGTAAGTGATGAAGAAAATCCAAGGTCAGAATCTTGTCCAGAAAACCGTCAGCTGTATACGGCAGAGTACGCATCCCGCTGGTAGGCACCCAGCCCAGCATCACCCCGAACAACACTATGCCGAGCATTCCTGTCCAGAAACCAGGTGCCGAGCGCGACAGAAGGCCCGCAACAATTCCCGCGAACTCCAGTCTGGTGCCGCGTTTCCAGGAGAGCAGCACCCCCAAGAGCGGGCCGATAAGATAGGCCAAAAACAGTGCGGCTCCCGTCAGGACGATGGTGTTCATTAGGCGTTCTAGTATCATGCCTGCGACCGGAGCATTGTACCGAAACGAGAAACCAAAATCACCGCGCAGTGTGTTCTGAAGATACAGTACGTACTGAGTGATCAGCGGTTCGTCCAACCCGAAGCTCTGGCGGATCTGTGCACGATCCTCCACGCTCAGGCCCTCAGCGATCAACGCGTGAGTCGGATCAGGCAGTCCCAAGCGGAAAAGAAAGAAAAGCATGGTCAGTATGATCCAAAAGACGAACAGCATATGCAGAACTCGCCGCAGAATATACGAGCCTTGATTCACATACAACACATCCTTCACAGCGGACAGATCTGCCCACACAAAGTTATCGGTAGAGGGGAAACCCCCTCTACCGACTACGGACATACGTTAACTGCTACTGCTGCGGATAGTTTAGATAGCCTTCGTCATCCCACCAGTAACCGGCATCCTCCAGCACCTGCCGCGCCGCAGCCAAATCGTACGAGAAGCGCGGTACATCGAGATTGTGCCAATAGAAGTTAACCGGGGCTACCACGGAGTAGCCTACTTCTCCGTAACCGTCCAAGAGGACATCAACGATGGTCGCTTTGTCGATGGCCATTGTCAGAGCCTGACGCACAGCCTTGTCATCGAAAGGTTCTCTTCGGTTGTTATACAGCATCTGCGTATAGCCGAAGCTGGGAACATTGTGAATCGAAAGATGCTCCTGTTCCAACGCCAGAGGAATCTGACCAGGATGCAGTCCCATACCGATCATGTCAATTTCACCCATGATGAGGCCCGTAAAGCGGCCTTCTGAGTCGGCATAGAAGATATACTCGATTCCGTCAATATCCATCTCGTCGGCATGAAAGTGGTTGTCATACTTCAGGATGCGTTTGTATTCACCGCGATCCCACCGATCGAAAGCAAACGGCCCGCTGCCGATAGTCGGCACTGCGTCCGGGACAAGCTCCTTCGGTTCATCGATGGCTTCCCAAATGTGCTTAGGCAGAATGGGAATCTGGCTCAAGGTGACCGTGATAAACGGCGCATAGGGGGTCTCTAACTCGAAATTGATGGTGTTTTCGTCCACAATTGTCGTCTGAGCCAAGGGCTCGAGGAAAGCTCGGAAATACTCGAATTCATGATAGATGAAGTAGTCAAACGTGAATTTGACATCCTCCACGGTCACCGGTACGCCGTCATGAAACGTCATACCGTCCCTTAAGACGACCTGTATGTTGTGATCGTCTACAGCCTCAAAGCTCTCAGCCGCCCACGGCAGCGGCTCAATGTCTGCGGACAGCTTGATCAACTTATCATACACCAGTCGGAGAAAACGCCAGTCGATACTGCCGGTGGCGTAGAGCGGGTTAATCGTCGTCGACTCGGTGAATTTACCGATTGTCAGAATCCGGTCATCGGTGAGCGGCGTTACACTGTAGGGCGTCCACTCATTGTAGATCCCTTCACCGGTCATCGTGGTGAAATTACCAAAGGTCTCGTTATTGTACGCCACTACCTCGTCTGCATGGTACAGGACCGTGAGGGGCTGTGCTTCGGCCGCAATGGTTTGGGCTTCATGCACCAATTCGCGGCGTGCTTCGACATCCAACTCACTCTGCTGAGCTTCGAAGACAGCGTCATAGTCCAGATTGACATAGCCTGCGGGATTGACACCGCCCAGACGGGCTTGTTCGGAATGCATTGTGCTCAGAAAATGATGCGGGTCCAACCGATCGATACGCGCGCCCCATCCCTGCAGAGCCGCATCATAATCCTGCTCGTGGTACACTCGCTGTCCTTGGGTCGATGGGGCCACCGTTGTAACGAGGACATCAAACCCTAACTCGGACCACGAGTCACCGATGATAAACCCTGCCTCATAGCGTACCGGATCGTAACCTTCACTAAACGATAGAATCTCGATCTGCGGCAAGCGAGTGTCCGACGCTAACATGGCTGTCTGAGCACTCAGCAGTACAAGCAGCACTGCGATGGTGAGTAACTTGGATTTCAAACTGAAAACCTCCTTTTTTGTTTTGCATGTTGCATGGTGTTTTGCCCGCTCATTTTGTTCTTCGTCGTTTATGGCCTAGTTCCTGCCGAAATAGACAAATTGTAGAACGCCAGCGCCGGTAGCCAAGTGCAAGTGTCCAGCGGCATAGTCCCCCGTGGATTCTGTCCATAACCACCGTGCACGTACGCGGGCAGACTCAAGGCCCGTTCACAGGTCAGATGAATCGTATTCGGACCCGAGACTTTATAGTCTGTGAAGGAACAAACCCCTTCTGCATCAACAAC
>SLOG01000016.1 GCA_007132635.1 Limnochordia bacterium | reverse complement strand
ACTTGTCTATAGTGCATCTGGGGTGGTCTTTGGCGCTGGCTACACAGATGTAAACTACAGGGTTTGGGGTTTGTATGCCGCTGCCATTCTTTCTGTGGTCGTTGGGATGGTGTTCTTGCTCCAGCTATTTCGCTACCGCTTGCTTTTAGTTGGTTCAGTTGTTTTGTTTTTCGCTAGTAACATCCTGTTACTTGGTGCTGTTCCTGCAGCTGTTGAGAAGTGGATTGTTGAACCAAATCAGTTTAACAGGGAAACCTCGTATATTGACCATCACATTGCGATGACGCGGTTCGGTTACAATTTAGATTCATTCCGGGAAACTGAGTTTGGTGGGCAAGCGCAGCTCACGTGGGACGATGTGGAGGCCAATCGAGAGACGATCGACAACGTTCGTCTTTGGGATCCTCGTCCTCTGCTTCAGACCTACAGTCAACTCCAAGAAATGCGGCTATATTACCGCTTCATGGATGCCGATATCGACCGTTATTGGGTAAACGGAGAGTATCGTCAGGTTATGCTGTCAGCACGAGAGCTGGATGTGAGCCGCATTGAAAACAGGAGTTGGATCAACGAACACTTACAGTATACCCACGGATTTGGTCTTGTGATGAATCCAGTAAATACTGTAACTCCCCAGGGGCTGCCTGAGTTCTGGATCGGTGACATTCCCCCACGCTCCACCGTCGACCTTGAAGTGACACAGCCGCGGATCTATTTTGGTGAAAAGACTGACCAATACGTAATCGCCAATACGCTGACGGAGGAATTCGATTATCCTATGGGTGATCAGAGCGCATTTGTTCACTACCAAGGCACCGGCGGTGTGCAGCTGTCAAGTTTCTTCCGTCAGATGACAGCCAGTATTCGGTTTGGCACGCCACGAATTCTGTTGGCTAATGATATCACTCATGAGAGTCGTTTATTGTTTGACCGCAATATTCTGGAGCGTGTGCAGAAGATAGCGCCTTTCTTACGGTATGACCAAGACCCTTATTTGGTCATCGGTGCGGGCGGCGGTCTGCATTGGATTGTGGATGCCTATACAGTGTCGGACCGTGTGCCGTACTCACAGCCGGTTGTTGGTTGGGGGAACTATGTTCGAAACTCTGTCAAGGTGGTCATCGACGCCTATAATGGCAGCGTTGACTTCTACCAAGTTCAGCCTGATCCGTTGTTGGATATGTACGGGAGTTTGTTTCCCGGATGGCTGCTCCAACTCGAAGATATGCCCGACTATCTGCGCAGTCATCTTCGCTATCCTGAGGACCTGCTGGCCCTCCAGGCCAGAGTCTACGGTACGTATCACATGACGAACACCAGGGTATTTTACAATCGAGAAGATGTCTGGACGTTTGGACGGGAAATGTACGCTGGTCGTGAGCAAGAGGTAGTGCCGTATTACAATATTATGCGGCTGCCCGGCGAGGCGGACGCCGAGTTTGTGCTGATGCTGCCCATGACCCCCTCCCGCAGAGACAACATGATTGCATGGTTGGCAGCTCGTAATGATGGTGATCATTACGGTGAAGTGGTCGTCTACCGCTTCCCGAAAGAGACGCTGACGTTGGGACCGGCTCAAATCGAAGCCCGTATCGACCAAGACTCCGATATTAGTCAACTCCTAAGCCTGTGGGGACAGAGGGGCTCGTCCGTGATACGGGGGAATCTGCTTGTTCTCCCGTTGGAAGACGGAGTGATTTACGTCGAACCGCTTTTCCTCCAATCTGAACAGAGCGGAATGCCGCAGCTGCAGCGAATCATCGTAGCTCACCGTGATGATGTGGCCATGGAACCCACTCTGGAGATGGCCCTGGCAGCGCTTTTCGATGCGCAGGACAAGGTGGAGATGGTCGAGACCGTTCCGATTGACGACCTGGAGGATGCAGCTGAGGAACTGTTCGCCGAAGCTCCCCTGGATTCGAGGACGGATTTGGGCCGAGCGTATGAGCTTTATCAAGAGGCCGAGAGAGCTCTTCGAGAAGGCGATTTCGCTGGATTCGGTGCTGCTTGGGATCAGTTGGAACGAGTGCTGCAGGAAGTTGATGAGACGGAATAGATAGGACTGGGTATGGGAGTGGTTATTCATGTGCTGTAATCATGCACACTTAATCGGAATCGGCGGCGTCGGTATGGCACCTTTGGCGAAAATCCTTCTGGACATCGGGTGGTCTGTAAGCGGTTCGGATCTGCAGTGTTCTGAGACAACGGCTTTTCTGGAACAGGTCGGAGCACGGATCGCCATTGGTCATTCCCCGGATCAGGTGCAGGGGGCGACTCACGTCGTGTATTCGTCGGCCATCCGGTCCGAGAATTCTGAGCTGGCGTCTGCCCGGCAGAGAGGACTGCGGCTCCTGCACCGATCGGAGATGCTGGGGCAGTTGCTGCGTGAACGGAGACCTGTCGCCGTCGGTGGCGCGCACGGGAAAACTACTGTCACCTCAATGATCGCTACTGTTCTGGAGAGGGATGGCTGGGATCCCTTGGTCATGATTGGTGCCGCATGCTTTCCGTTTGGTCTGGGTGCCAAAGCTGGTGGAGGAGAGTATGCCGTCATAGAAGCCGACGAGAGTGATCGCAGTTTCTTGAATTACCATCCTGAGTATGCTGTGATAACAAGCATTGAACCTGACCATCTGGAGAACTACGACGGTGCGTTTTCCGAATTGGTTCGGACCTACGAGGAGTTTTTGTCGACGGTCAGACCGGGCGGTACGGCCGTCCTAGGGATCGATGATCCTTTAGTCCACAGGTTATCTCAAGGAAGACACGCTGCGCGAACGCTTAGCTACGGATTTTCTGAGGCATGTGATTGGCGTGCCGAAATCTGCTCGATTGAGCGTAACGAGGTTGTCTTTTTGGCTTCTTACCAGGCAAAACCTGTTGGCAAGTGCCGCCTGGTTGTGCCAGGACGTCACAATGTGGCCAACGCTTTGGCTGCGTTGGCAGTGACTACGGATATGGGCGTGTCTCATGAGGCTGCTTTTGCTGGCCTGGAAGAGTTTCGCGGGGCACGACGTCGTTTTGAGCTGGTGGGGAAAGCGCGGGACATAACGGTTGTCGATGATTACGCGCATCATCCCACTGAGATCAGCGCAACGCTGCGCGCTGCAGCGGAAGGTTGGCACCAGAGGATTGTTGCGGTTTTTCAGCCACATCGATACTCCAGAACGAAGTTTCTTATGGATGATT
>SLOG01000353.1 GCA_007132635.1 Limnochordia bacterium | reverse complement strand
GACTATATGTGGAGTTTTGTTTTAACATTTGAAAATAGACGTAATACAAAATATGCTGTGAATGAAATTCATTGGACTATCTATAACAGAAAATTGAGAACAGAGATTTTTTATGAAGGTTGGTTGAAAATGGAAATTAAAGACCAAACAAAAGCAGAGCATTCAAATTTTCACAAACCGATTTTTATTGAGCCCTACGACAGAAAAGAAATCATTTGCTATATAGATAAAATGGATCCAAGAAAAGACGAAAGAATTTATAGACTTCTTGAATCATTACACAACAAAAAATATTTTATCAGATTGACTTTTGGTGACGGTAAAAAACAAATCTATAAAGTAAAGGGGTACGATTTTAGAAAAACAAAAACGCATAACAGCGTATATAATTAAGTGCGGGTATGGTGCGGATAATCAGCATTATCGCCCGCTTCAACCTCGGTGCGATTCGACAGGAAAGTACCCCGCATTCCGCACCTAATCATATACGCGAACCGTTAGCGTTAAGATTTTGGAGAAAGGTAAATGACGAAAATAAGAAATCTCGCTGATTATTTAATCAGATTGTCAAAACGAGGATAAATACAATAGTAATAAATTATGAGGAAGTATGATTAAAGAGCGCTTGAGATTAATTACCAGGTTGATGAAGCTTGACAACTCCCACGTGAAAAGTATTGTTAATGACTCTAAAGAGAAAGCATACAAACGAGAAGGCAAACTATGGTTTAATGTAAAGTGCTACGCTTCCCTGCTGTTTGTCCTGTCAATATTTAGTTTCTGTGCAGGTTTAGCTATAACTGCCATTTCAGATATCATAGGGTATCCCTTGCTGTCAACGGCAGTTTTGGTTGTGCTTATTATCGGTGTATTTGGGACGAAAATAAATAAGCTATTGTTAATCTGGTTTTTATACCCTTATATAGCTAAACAAATTCCTGATGAAGATATATAACAAAGCAATTTATTTAAAAAGTTAATTGTTGCGACGTTAATATAAAAGAATGAAGCAAACGACGGAATTCAAAAACCCAACCGCTAACAGCGTGTATGTGGCAATAGCGGGTGAAGTGGTAAATCGAAGGTCGGCCCTTGACACTTGAAACATTGTGCTAAACGTACAGTGTAAGTGCTTCTAATCCGCTACTGCACATACACGCAAAGCGTTAGCAGCAATAATGATAAAAACCCGACTTACATAAGAAAAACAGCATTTCAAACGATTTCCATACGAGGTAGTCAATTCAATTTTAGTTACTGTATCTTTTATCCGAATTTTGCAGATTTCTTTAACACTTTAACTTTTGAAAAAATGAAAAAAGTAATTTTAATTATTGCAGCCTTAATGACTGTAATTGTATCACAATCACTCTTTGCTGAATCTCCTCAGCTATCTGATAAGTGGGTGTCAGAGAATGTACAAGCCATCAATACCGTATTGCCGGACAAAGAAGACCTGCATTTTTTAAAACAAGAAATCGGTGACAAACGCATCGTGTTTTTGGGAGAGGCTACCCATGACGATGGCGCTACTTTCGAAGTTCGGACTAAGATAGTTGAGTTTTTAATGGAAGAAATGGATTTCGAAGTTATCCTTTTTGAAGCGGGAATGTTTGATGTGATGCAAGCCAACAAAGAATTTCAAAAAACTGGCAAGGCTGAAAGTATTAGAAAATCATTATGGAGATTTTGGAGAACCCAGCAATGGCAATCCTTTTATTCATATATTGAGCAGCGAAAAGCAGAGGGGCATAACATGGAATTTGCCCGTTTTGAAGCAAAGTTTAGCTCCGCATACGGCTTTAATAACAACAATTATAGCCGTTTTTGGGCAACTGTTTTTGAGGAGAAGAATCCAGAAATCTGGAATAACGAAAATTATAAAAACTATATGGCTGTGTGGCAAGATATAGAGCGTGGTTATCAACGAAGTGGAATACGTGGAGTTTTGGCGATGGTACGTTACAAAATGCGCGACCGGGAAAAAGAGCAATTTCGCAATTTGAGTATTTGGATGGCTGATGAGCTCACGAAAATGGAAGAAAATACATTGGCTCAAATGCTTAGAAGCAACGATGAGAGCATTATCGCCTTTTCAGATACACGACTGTGGAAATTAATCTTCAATAAAAAATCCATTATACCGGTAAACAACCGCCGTGATGAACTGATGGCTGATAACCTGCAACACCTACTAAGCGAAGTATATCCTAATAAAAAAGTCATCGTAATTGGGGCAACGTATCACTTTGTTAGAAATAACCAAAGCATTGACCCCATTAAGATTATGGGTATCCCTGTTCATGAGTCGGTTATTGCCGGAGACTTGATTTATAAGCAATTCGCCAATGAAATCTATACCGTTGGATTCACTTCCTATGATGGTGAATACGGCTGGCCAAGAGAAGGTAAAAAAGGACGTGCTGTAACACCACTTGGTGCTAATAGTTTAGAATATCAATTGGTAAATAGAGGTATAGAATAAGCGTTTGTTTCGTTACATAAATCTGCTAATGAACCATTTTTCTCTAATGGAGCCAGCTTACGCCTGTTTGATCATAGCTCAAATGCAACATCCCAAAATTGGCATAAGGTTTTAGATGCTGTGTATTTTATAAAAACCATGACACCGTTAAATGATTGAGCGGGTAAAAAAATATATGGAACTTATGGAAGCCTTTCAAAAGAATAAAATGATGAGTACCAAGATATATTTTATAAATTTGTAATCAATAAAATAAGTTTGCATTTGCAGATCGAATGTACGCCACTACTGACCGGGTCGAAAAAAATAAATAGTTAAATTGCTAAAATGATGTTAAATAAAAAGGAGAATTTGAAATGAAAAGTAAAAAGTATGTTATGATGGGTGGGTTTGCTTTTGCAGACAGCACTGACATGAAGAAATTAAAAAAACTAGCAAAAAAAGGTTGGATTCTTAAAGGTTGGAAGTTTTTATCGTACCGATTTGAGAAAGGCGAACCACAAGATTTAGATTTCATGGTGGATTATCGTGATGAGTTAGATGCGGACTATTTAAATACGTTTGAAAAATCAGGTTGGAAACATGAGATGAGCATTGCTCATGTCCATATCTTTTCAGCTAAAGAAGGTACTAAGCCCATCTATGCAGATAAGGATTCAGAAGCAGAGAAACTAAAAATCCAGGAACAATCCTTTAAAAAACCAGCCAT
>SLOG01000271.1 GCA_007132635.1 Limnochordia bacterium | reverse complement strand
GTGTTTTTCGAGTCTTTTTTACAAACCCATGTGTTGCCAATACCAATGTCGTTTCGCCTTTATTCTTATCCCAAAACGCTAAAAACCTATAATAATTCTTGTTATACTTTGTCCTTAACTCTCAAATATTCTCATTTAGCTTCTTGAACAATTCAGGATCGTTGACAACCTGTACTCTTCTGGCATTATAATATATCTTCTCCCTTGTTTTGTCATCCAGCGATTCTAAAAAATCAATTGCCTCACCAAGAAAATCAACTTCAAATCTATTTTTCATCCTGTTTGTTTTGCAAATATAATGGTTTCTTTTTTAGGAAACAATGAGTTTGGTTTTTCACTTTTCACTTTTCAATTATAAAACACCGCCAGCACCTTCAAATAGGCTTCGCCCTGCAGCGATGTCATGTTTTGATAGTAACGGCCGGTTTTGCTCAGGATGGTCTCGATCTCACGCTGCCTCGAATCCCTGATGCGGCTCCAGAAGCCACTGTGGCCCTTCTCTTCAAAGTCATCCTCTAAATGCTTTAAGGCTTCACGATGCCAGTGCTCGATATGGCGCTTGTACTCACCCAGCTTCTGCTTCATGCTTTGCTCCAGCGCCCGCTGACTGCCTCGCATGTGTGCCGAGGCGATGTCAACCGCCGGCACCAGCAATTCCTGCAGCTTCACAAGGTCTGTTTCGCTGATGTGCTCGGTGTGCAGATCATCATACAAACCATATTTTTCAAAAAAAGAGGGCAACGAACAGGGCTCTTGGTATGGCGTTCCGTTTGCCATGAGCGATACCACCATAAAATCGGCCAGCACGGGCTGTCCCAGGTTGTTCGACACCTGCGCGTGGAACACATACCAGGCAGTTCCGGCGGGCAGATGCTGTGTTTTGGCCGTCAGCGCCACGTCTTTTTCCACACTGGCCTCCAGCTTGGTACGGAAGAAGCGCATCAGCGGGTGCAGCTCATACAGCATCTGGAATTCCGCCCACTCGCCCTTGCGCTTGCGGGCATCTTCGATGCTTTTTTGCACCAGCTCCTTGTCGAGACTAAGCTTGAACAGTTGCCCCACGGCGGGCTTCGACTCCGGTGGCAGGTCGTACAGTATCTGGTTGACCTCGCGGGTGTTCACGATCTCCAGGTAGCCCCTTTCCATTACCGGGATGTCGCCGGGCCTGACCTGCCCGGCCGCCATGAGCTGCTCAAACAGGTCGGTGTAAAAGGCGGCTTCGTCTTTGTAAATGGACAGCGGCTCACGGTAGGGCGAGTCGGTGATGATGGCCGCGGTGGTGTCGTCGCCGTCGTCGAACAGGGTGCTGAAGTCGAAGGCGCCGTTGCTGTCATTGGACGATTCTAAGTAGCCGGGGTTCTGCCTCAGCATGGCCTCCCTTACATAGTGTTCTTCTTTTTCGGGATTATACAGCTTCATCACCGAGCCGGCGTCACCAAGGGTTTTGTACACCTCTTCCTCCTTTTCGGTGAGGCGTTCCACGATGTGCAGGTCGGTTTTCAGCCCCTCCATGTCTGATTCAGCCAGGATGTAGTGGATGTAGGGCGTTTTCTTTTGTCCGTAGCGGTCTATGCGGCCGTTGCGCTGCTCCAGGGTGATCAGCGACCAGGGGATGTCGTAGTTGAACATCCGGTTGCAGTAGAAGTGCAGGTTCACGCCCTGTGCGCCGGCATCGGAGCACAACAGCAGGCGGATCCTGCTGTCCTGCTTGCCGAAGTCCTCCACGATGGACTGCTGCTCAGTGTCGGTCAGACCGCCATGGAAGAGCACCATGGCCTCCCCGTCCAGGCCGAAGTCCCGGCCCAGCTTCTCCTGCAGGTAGTAAAGGGTATCAATGCGCTCGGTGAAGAGCACATAGCGGTCGTCGCGGCTCTTTCCAGACCAGCCAAGGTCTGTCAGTGCCTCCTGCAGCTTTTCGTATTTGGAGTCGGACTCTTTTTCCAGGATGTGCTCCAGCTTGTCGCGGAGGGTGGTGAGCACAGCCACGTTTTCCTCAACATTGTCTGCATCAGCCTGAGCACGGTGGTTTGGCAGATCGTTTACCCCGTGGTTTGTCCGGTGGTTTACCCCGCTGACTTTTTCCAGCCGCCGCTTCACGCTTTCCAGTGCGGCCTTTGGCGACGACATAAAGGCTTTGAAAATCCCGATCGAAAACAGGAAGTCCTGCTTCGACCTGCCTTGGCGGAGCGCATGGATGGCTTCAAACTTGAGCGCCTGCTGGTATTGCAGGAAACCGGTCTCTTCGGCGCTGAGCTGTGTGGCGGTGCGTATCACCTGCCTGTCCTGGAAGTTGGCCCGCACGTTCTCATCGGCGATGTCGTACTTGAAACGCCGCACGTAGTAGGGCTCCACGTCGCTTTTGGTATAGCTTCCGCTGTTGGGGATGGCCGTGGGTTCGATCATGCGGATGAGGTTGGCGAAGTTCGCCTTGCGGCCGTTGTGCGGCGTGGCGGAGGCCAGGATGAGGCTCTCGCACTTCTGCGCGATGAACTGTGCCAGGTCGCCCCGCTCGCTCTTGTCGTTGGCCACGGTGTGGCATTCGTCAATCACCACCACATCCCACCGTGATTTCTCTAAGTAGTGCCTGAACTTGGCATTGTTTTTCAGGGTGTCTATGGAGATGATGGTTTTGTCGTAGTACTCGAAGGGGTTCTTGTTGATGGGTAGCTGGCTGCGGATACGGGCGATTCCTTCTGAGTCTAACCGCATGAGCGGGATGGCGAAGCGGTGCCAGAGCTCCTGCTGGAACTGTGACAATATGGCTTTCGGAGTGAGCACCATGATGCGCTTGCCGCGGCCGCGTTTGATCAGCTCAGCCAGGAAGATACCCACCTCGATGGTCTTACCAAGCCCTACGCCATCGGCGATCAGCATGCGTGGCCTGGGTAACTGGAAGGCTTTCAGCACCGGGGTGAGCTGGAATTCGGCGATGTTGATGGCCGCCTTGTGGCCGGTCACCACTTTATCCGAAAAAACAGCAGCGCTTCTGACCTGGGTTTCGAGGAAGAGTTTGGTCTTGCGGTAGCCGGTGTTTTGGTCGGGCACAAGTCTTGTTTGAACAGGGTCAACCACTTGTATGTCGCCATCAATGCGGGTGTCGAACACAAAGCGATGCCCTTTGACCAGCTCGCTGATCCCTTCGGCTTCGATCAGCCAGGTGCCGTCGTAGTTGTTGTCGGTGCTGATAACCAGGAAATC
>SLOG01000062.1 GCA_007132635.1 Limnochordia bacterium | reverse complement strand
GGGGAACGGAGCCGGCTTTAGCCGGGCTTCTCGACAGGTGTTGGCGTTGATAATTCACAATCTCCTCGCGCCATCCCACACCCTTGGCTTGAGCCTCTTCGTGCCCCTTGGTGTCCTTCGTGCCTCTGTGGTGAGTCATACGCCGGCGTTAAATGCCCCCACAGTCGGCTTTAGCCGACGCAGCCTTAGCATCCGCCTGGGCGGAGTGTACCGAGACCGGGTAGCAAAGGAGCCGGCTTTAGCCGGGCTTCTCGACAGGCATTAGCGTGCTCCAACCGTCCACCTCATACGCTCTATCCATAAATCGGCCTAACCCACTCCGAATCAATACTCTACGGGTTTAGTTCGGGCTAATTTTGCAACACGTGGCCCTAATATATAGAAGCCTTACCACAAACCGTAGGAGGAACCATGGCCAAAAACACCATCGCTATCGACGACTTGATCCACCGCCTGGGCGGGGCCAAATGGAACGGCCGCAGCTATCAGGCCAAATGCCCGTGTCACCACGACCGGAAACCGTCGCTCACGGTCCAATTGGCGGCCAGCGGCAACATCCTGATGTATTGCTTTGCCGGGTGCGACACCCGCGACGTGGCCCGGGTTCTCGGCATCGAAATGGCCGACTTGTGCAGCGGCTCCGTGACCCCGCCCAAGGACCCCATCGAGCACCTGGCCATCTTGCGCCGGTGGAGCCGCGACGCGTTTCAGGCCATCGGCGCGAAGGCCGTGGAGTACGAGGTCCACTTTCCCATGCGCGACGCCGAGGGCGCGATTACGGGTTACCGCCGGCGACGGGGCGATGGCGAACCCTACCGCGGGGGCATGAAGGCCCTCTCGAAACGGGGCAGCAAAAACGGTCTTCTGGGGCCATGGCCCATTCCCGCCGAGGGGGACGTGCTGGTTGTCGAGGGCGAGGCGGATTTGCTGGCTGCCCTGACCCACGGCCACGCCGCCACGGTGGCCACGCCGGGAGCGGGTCCGGGGGGACGGGTCATCGAGGCGTTGCAACGGGTCTTGGCCCACCGCCGGGTCATCCTCGCGCCCGATCCCGACGACGCGGGCCTGAAATGGCGGGATACCCTCGCCCAGGCTTTGGTCAACGCGGGCTGCGACGTGCAGTACCTCCCGGCGGACCGGGTCGATCTGGACAAACGCCTCCGGTCGACTCCCCTCGAGAACCTGCTCACGGCGGTCGTGCCGTGGAAGGCCGATGCCGGCGTGAAACCCACCGTCCGGCTGGCTCCCGGCGACCAATCCAACGCAGTGGACGCCATGCGCGAAGCCTTGCGCCAATCGAACCTGCCCCTCTATGTCCGCGCCGAGGGCATCGTCCATCCCGTGGTCCATGCCGAACCCCACGACGCGGTCCAACGCCCGGCCGACGCCTTGGTCATCCGCCAGCTCACCCCCGAATCCCTCTCGGACATGCTGGCCCGGGTGGCCATATTCGAGCGGTGGGACGGCCGCATGGAGGATTACCGCCCCTGCGACCCGCCCATGGGCCTCATCCGCATCCTGTTGGCCACGCCCGATGATTCCGGACTGCCCCGGTTGCATGCCGTGTCGCGGTGTCCCTTGCTGCGCCTCGACGGCCGCCGGATTACGGAAGGCCACGACCGCTGCATCCTCATCGACGCGCCGGGCGAATGGCCCGATCTGCCCGAGCATCCCACCCGAGACGACGCCGTCGCCGCCATCGACCGTATCGAACAGGTCTTCCGCCATTTCCCGTGGAAAGGCCCCGTGGACCGCGCCGTGGCCTTGGCCATGGCCATATCCGCCGTCATGCGGCCTGCGCTGCCCACCTGTCCGGGATTCGTCATCGGAGCCAACGCCGCGGGCACGGGCAAGTCGTTGTTTGTCGATGCGGTGGCCCTACTCGCCACGGGGACCCGGGCCTCGGTCATCGAATACACGGCCGACCCCGCCGAGTTCGCCAAACGGCTCGATGCCTGTCTGGTGGCCGGGGACGCCGCCATCACCATCGACAACGTCGAGGCGGTCATCGAAGGGGCGGCCCTGTGCAGCACCTTGTCCCAACCGGCCCGGCGGATTCGGCTGCTGGGCCACACGGAGATGATCACCGTGCCCTGCATGGCCCTGCTCACCGTCACGGCCAACAACCCCGTGTTGCGGGGCGACGTGGTGCGGCGCATGCTCACGGCCCGGCTCGACGCGGGATGCGAACGGCCCGAGCTGCGGCGCTTCAACCAGGACATCCTCCGCGACGTGGCCGAACGCCGGGGCGAACTGGTCCGCGACCTGCATACCATTGTGGCGGCTTACATCCAGGCCGGCATGCCCGCCACCGGCTGCGCGCCCCTGGGCGGATTCGAGAAGTGGGCCCAATACATCCGCGACGCCCTCGTGTGGGCCGGACAAGCCGACGCCGCCCAATCCATCGAATCGACCCGCGCCGAAGACCCGTCGCGACAGAACCTCGCGGCCCTGCTCACCGCCTGGCACGACGCCCTCGGTCAGCACCCCACCACCGCCGCCGACGTCATCCGCGCCTCCGCCGACCACCCCGACCTGCGCGAAGCCCTCGAAGCCGTCGCCCTCAACCGCGGCGAACTCTGCTCCCGCAAACTCGGCTACTGGCTCCGTAAGAATCGGGATGTATTTATGGAAAAGATGACGCTACGACGAAATGAAAAACCGCAACGGACGGGAACATATTGCTGGAGTGTTCGTATGATCTCAACTGCAGGAGATACAGGGGATGCAGGGGACAATCCCAACCCTACGCGGGGAAATGTCAACAAAGTAGAAAGGACAGATCATAGGGGAGGAGCTGAAACATCGCCTTCATACTATGCATCACCCGCACCCAACACCCCCTTCGAGTTCGCCTTCCCCCCGGAGCAGGAGCCGGAGGAGCAATGATCGGCGGGGGCCCCTACCTTTCTGGCAAATACGTGCTTGATTCGATAGAATGTCGGACAGAGCCATTAGGGGTGGCTATAGCAAGAACTGGGAGTGTGTAGAAAGATGCAAACCTACGAACAAACATCGAAATGGGTCTTGGTGGCGGTTCTGCTTGTGGCCGTCTCTGGTTGGGTATCCAACGCGGCGTATCCCGCACACCATGCCGAGAGGATTGAAGATGGCGCCACTCAATTGGGTCGTCCCGATACCGCCGATGAGCAAACCTTCGAACAGCTCATGGAGGCCGCGGTGCAAGGGGATGCGGAG
>SLOG01000199.1 GCA_007132635.1 Limnochordia bacterium | reverse complement strand
GTACATAAAGAACTCATTCAGCTATTTTTTCAGTGAGCGTTCCTACGGACAGCTGTTTTATGACTACTACACTCGCTGGGGATCTGGGTTTGGGCTGCGCCATGCCTATGATTTGGGTGCATTGGGCAGTGGTTCGGTCTACGGCTATACGATACCGACAGCACCCGATGAACTGCAGAGGTTTCGCTGGCAACATGCCTCAAGCGGAAGCCGGCTTCGTTTGGATGCCCTGCACGAACAGGAATGGCGTATCCTATCCCAGCAGGAATCGATAAGCGTTCGATCGCAGGCTAATGTGCACTACCACACAGACCGTACGCAGGTTAGCGGCCGCTGGTTGTACAACCAGGATGCAGAGGACTCGGTGCTGACTCGCTGGAATGCTGAGGGGCGCTGGGAGCAGATTTTGACGGACAATCTGCGCTTGAGTTTGTCTGGCAGCACAGCCTATCGCAAAGGGGTGACGGTGGAACGGATGGTGAACCGGGCCGCGGTGCTGAACTACCAGAGACTGGATCACCTGCTGCGGTTGACACTGCAGGAGCGGTACAACCCCGACCTCTTAGATGAGGACGAAAGACCGAATTGGTCGAGCATCAACCGAGTACCTGAGCTGCTATGGCAGTGGCGCAATCCCAAACTGGGGGCACTGAGTATTCCCGGACGGTGGGAACTAGGAGTTGGCCGCTTCCGTGAGTTCCCGAGAGTCATTGAACGAACTCGCTGGGCTGCGTCTCTGGACTTGGCTGCACAGCGGCTTCAGCTGTCGGATGCTCTTTCCGTGGTGTACCGAGGCACCGGATTTGCTCGTTTCTATGGCGAGTCCGAGTTTCATGGGGCTGTCAGCAGCCGTGTCAACCTGCACTACCGACCGACGACCCAGCTTACTTTGAGTGGTTCCTATGTGCGGCAGGATGCGTACGGCGAAACGCCGTTTAACTTCGATCGGCTGCGAGATCAGCACTCTGTCAGCGCCCAGCTTGCATGGGCACCGCGCCCTTGGCACTTGAGCCTGCAGTCAAGCTACAATCTCATAACCGAGCGGTACAGCGATCTCGTCGGCCAGATTCGCGTGAACACGGGCCCTTGGCGGCTGAGTCTTTACGGAAGCTATGATTTGAACACGCAGACGGGCCGCAGTATTGTTCCGCTTGTCAGCTATACCTCACCGGGAGACACAGCGGTGCAGCTAGGCGGGCGTTATTCCGTGAATAACCAGAATTGGGAACGCATTGACGGCAAACTTGTACTTCCTATCGGTGATGATTGGCGGGTTAGCTATGAAGCGGTCTACCGGCCGCAATCCCAGGATTTTGCCGCTGGTTCGCTGGGTGTAACCCGCGATATGCACTGCCGTTCGGTGTCGTTTCGCTATGAACAAGTGAGGCAGACGTTTTGGTTTGAGTACCGCATTCACGCCTTTCCGCAGATGCCTATTGCTTTCGGGACCGACGAGGGGACGACACTCTTTGACTTGCGAAGCGTACAGGATATTCTGGGGATTGAGGATGAAGCGAGGTAATGAGGCATGCCGCGGTGGATGATGATCGGTCTTTTGGCTGCGTTGGCGGGAGTCGCCATCGGGCTCTGGGTTTTCTGGCCTCAGGGTGATATACTGAATGATAGTGAAACTGTACCGGGTATACACATCGTCAATCCTCGGCTCGTTGGTCATCATGAGGGTAGACGCCAGTGGGAACTCCGCAGTGCTCGTATGCATGAGCAGAATGGCATCGTTCACATGCAGACGGTGTCGCAGGGTGTTATCGTCAATGATTCAGGCGGCGACCTATATTTTGAAGCAGACAGCGGTCGCTGGATGCGGTCAAGTGGTGATCTTTACCTGTACGGAGATGTAACGCTGGCAGATGACGACGGGTTTTCATTGGTTACCAGCGAAATGTTCTGGACAGCTTCCGCTGAGACACTGACGGCTCCCCAACCCGTGCGGATTGAGTTCCGCGATGCCGTGACTACGGCCAACGCTATGCTTGTCGATATGCGAACAGACACTGTGAACTTAACGGGCGAGGTTATGGTGGAAGAGGGCACGCGGACATGGCGGATGCCCCGGCTTGTGTATCATCTGCAGGATGAGACGATGGAGTTTTTCGGCGCTGTGGCGCTCGAAATGGGCGGAGGTGGTGAGCCATGATGGGTTGGCGGATTTCACGAGTAACGGCGGTAGTCTGCCTCTTGTCTTTGTGTGCGGCTGTTTCAGTGACGGCTCGCAGCGGTCAACTGGAGATGATAGGGGTGCCGGAAGATGTCCTAGCTGGCCAGTACGACTCGCAGACGAAGGTTTTCCGAGCGGATCTCACAGAGATTCCTGACGCCTTTGTGCGCATAGTGTATAATGGTACTGTTATTGAGGGGCGTGTTGTGGAATGGAACACGGAGGATGACTATCTGAAGGTGCAGCAGGGAGCCTCCGTTGTGCGCAAAGACATGCGCTTGACAGGCGAGCTGGTAGAGTACTTCCGTGCTGACGAGCTGCTGACGGCTGCTGATGACGTGCGAGTCATGCAGGAGGACACGACGATAACAGCGGACTCTTTCTCCTTTTTCGAGCCGGAGGAGCGCGCCGAATTCCGCGGGAATGTTGTAGTAGAGTTTTCCGAAGGTGTTTTCCGAGGCGGACATCTCGTGCTTTATGTTGAGGATGATCGCATGGAGTTTTTGGGTCCCTTCAGCGGTGAGTTTCGCAGTGAATAGAAGGATGGTGACCGGTTTGCTGACCATTGATGAGATTCGGAAACGGCTGCCCCACAGGTATCCGTTTCTTATGGTGGATAGAGTTCTCGAGCTGGAGGAAGGCGTCCGAGCCGTGGCTCGCAAAAATGTGACCATCAATGAGCCGTTCTTCCAGGGGCATTACCCGGAGGAGCCGATTATGCCGGGAGTCATGATCGTGGAAGCGATGGCTCAGGTTGGCGGGTTGGCCGCTGGGGGAACCAAGAAAGGACTGGTACCCTTATTTGCAGCGATTGATAAAGCGAAATTCCGTCGTTTGGTCAAGCCAGGCGATGTTCTGACAATAACCGTCGAAATCCTGCGTGCTCGAGGGTCTATTGCGAAAGTGGCGGCGCGAGCCGAAGTCGATGGCGAACTCGCCGCCGAGGGTGTCTTAACATTTGCATTGGTGAAGAGGGGAGATGAAGCAGCTGATGGTACAGCCTAAGATCATGATGGTGGCTAGCGATGGCACGAGTGATCTTTTTGGGGCTTCTTTGGCTTCTGGTCTGCAGTCCTTAAACAGAGATGTCTCTATGTTCGGCATCGGCAGCAGCCATATGCGCGAGGCAGGCGTGCGGCTGCTCTACGATATTCGTGATCTAGACACTTTGGGGGTCATCCAATCCATCAAAGGCGCCCATGTTATCCGGAGATTGATCTACCGAATCAGCGAAAGCATGGAACGGTTTCGGCCGGATCTGCTGCTTCAGGTGGGCCGCCCAGTGTTCAACTATAGACTCTTGGAGCTAGCCAAGACGAAGCGTATCCCCGTCATGTATTACTACACACCTTTAAGTGTCGGCGATGCCGACGTCAAATTGGATCGTTTTGCGAAGATGATAGATAGAGTAGCGGGAGTTACCTTGTATGAGACACAGATCTGTCAAGAGGGTGGTATGGCAGCTGATTTTGTGGGGCATCCCCTCGTGGATTTGGCACGGCCGGATCTGGATAGAGCAGCGGCTCGGGCAGAGTTTGGGTTGACTGCAGAGAAACCAGTGGTTGTGCTTTGGCCTGGCAAACGCACAGTAGAGGCTAAGGCTCTGCTGCCTATCATGCTCAAAGCGTTGGGCCGCATACGTACTGTACTGCCTGATGTGCAGGGTGCCATTTCCCTTGCGGACAACGTTGAAGAAGAAATAGTGCAGCGAAGCGTGGCCAAGTGCGGTGTCGACGTGTCCATTATCCGAAACAGCTATGACCTTCTGCAGCTGGCGGATCTAGCTGTGGTGACCTGCGGCAGCAGCGGCTTGGGGGCGGCTCTGCTGCGGACGCCGGCGATTGCTCTGCACCGGATGCCTAGCTCGAACTACTTGGCTGACAAAATGCTGAGTCGGCGGCAGCATCTGGCGGTGCCCAACATTCTCCTAAATAAGGCGCTGATCCCGGAATTGGTTCAGGCCGATTGTACCGAGTCCGCATTGGCACAGGAGATGCTCCGTCTGCTGCAGGATAGAGAAGCCAGAGCAGCCATGGTTGACTCCTACGCGGAACTTGACGAACAGCTTGGCGAGCCTGGGTCTATACAGCGGGCTGCATCCATGGTGAGTGAAACACTCCGAAGGTCGATGAGCGCTTAAGGAGAAGCTGCAGCGTTTGCTTGAAGGTTGTGAGGGATTAGTGGATGATTGAGGCTAAAGGGCTGTGGAAACAGTATAATCGCCGCCCCGTAGTGCGAAACGTTTCTATACACGTGGAGCGTGGTGAGGTTGTGGGCCTGCTGGGTCCTAACGGGGCTGGGAAAACGACCACGTTTGCCATGATCGTCGGGTTGGAGCCGATGGATACCGGGACGATTTATCTGGACGATAGGAACATCTCAACCCTACCCATGTATCGGCGCGCCGCGGCAGGGATCAGTTATCTGCCGCAGGAACCGTCGGTGTTCCGCAAGCTGTCAGCCGCTGACAATATTCGCCTGATTCTGGAAGTACAGGATCTGCCGCGAGAGAGTCGAGCCAAGCGGTTGAATCAGCTTCTAGATGAGTTTCACCTGCATGTGGTTAAGAACCAATTTGGATACAAACTGTCGGGTGGTGAACGGCGGCGGACCGAGATGGCTCGAGCGTTAGCGGCTGAACCGAGCTTTTTGCTGATGGACGAGCCCTTTGCCGGCGTTGACCCGATTGCTGTGGGTGAAATTCAGACAATCATCCGCTCCCTTCGTCAGCGGGGGATAGGGGTTCTTATCACCGACCACAATGTGCGCGAAACGCTGCGGATCTGTGATCGGGCGTATATCCTCCATGAAGGGTCCGTGTTGGTGGACGGTAAGGCGGCGGATGTGGCGGCCAACGAGTTGGCGCGTCTTCACTATTTGGGAGGCGAGTTTCAGCTTTGAGGGCAAGGACCGCCGCTCCGGCGTAGCGATGTAGCTGTGAGAGGAGGTGAGGCGGTGTACGGGGCGACTTTGATTCTTACTCTGGCCGTCGTTGGTGGTCTGATCGCCTATATTGGCGACAAGATCGGTATGAGGATCGGGCGGAAGAAATTGACTTTGTTTGGCCTGCGGCCGAAGCATACCAGCATTCTTGTTACGATTATTACGGGGATCTTGATTGCCGCGTCTTCCATTGCCGCTCTCAGTATTGCGTCGCAGGATGTCCGGACAGCTTTATTTCGGATGAAAGAGATTCAACAGCAGTTGGCTGACAGCCGGCAGCAGCTGGAGTCAAGCGTGCGGCGTGTGCGCCAGATGGAAGATACGCTGGCGCAGATGGTAGCTGAGCGGGATCGAACGGCGAAAGAACTGGAAGAAGTACAGGTTGAGATGGCGCGCGTGAGCCAGGAATATGATCGGGCTGTCGAGGACTTAGAACGAGCTCGGGCCGATGTTGCCGTCGAGCGTGAGCGTGTTGGGGAGCTCGAGATCCGCAGGGCGGATCTCGAGGAAAGTATCGGCTACTTGTTGGATGAATACGCGTATCTGTTTGATGAGTACGTGCGGTTCACCAATCAGATGCGTTTCGGTAATGTGGCGTTTCGCGCGGACGAGATTATCCACGCAGCCGTCTTTGAGGCGGGAGGCAGCCTTCAGACTGCCAGCGATCAGTTGTTTGAATTCTTAGAAACAGCGGACATGCTTGCCCTGCGCCGAGGAGCGCAGACGGATGACGATCAGGACTCAGCGCTCAAGATTTCGCAGCAGGTTTTCGATTTTGCTGTTCAATCGCTCCATCATCATGAAGGGTTTTATGTTCTGCGTGCCGTAAGTACAAACAACACCTTGGTGGGTGAACCTGTCGTTACGTATTTGGAAATTATTCCGAATGACATCGTTTTTTACGAGGGTGAGATTGTCGCTGAGATAGTGGTGGATCTAGAGCGAACTCCGGATGTCGACAAGCAGATACTGCATCTGCTGGGTCAGGCTAACGAAATCGCTGTCAGTGCGGGAATGATCACCGATGAGGGAGCGGCCGTCGAGGTCGCTGGCGAAGAATTCCTGGCGGCTATCAGTCGGGCGAATGAGTTGGACAACCGTGTTCGGTTTCTGGCTAGAGCTGCAGCCGACACTTGGGCGGCCGCAGGACCGCTGCGGTTGATCATCGAGGTCTCGGCCGCGGATTGAGTTGATAACCCCATGACCGCCCGCAAAAAAACATTTTCGAAAATCGGCGGAAAAACCGAAAACGAAGAAGGGATTTCCAAACGCAGGTGGAATAAGTAGGTATACTACTGTGACTTCCCATCTGCGTATCTCTAAATAATACCGGAGAAAGGAGGGCAGCTGCATAGGTTTTCAGGTCAGGGGATACCCCTGGAAGGATGTCAAAGGCATAACAGGGTTGAGGAAACGTGGACACTCATACCTCAGTATGCTGCTGACATAGTAGTAAACAACATGAAACTGTTAGAAGTACTGAGGAGGTACAAAAAATGATGAAGAATAGAAGCCTTGCGCTCGTATTGGCCTTGGTTATGGTCATCAGCATGTCCGCTTCTGCGTTTGCTTCGGCAAACCCGTTTGCTGACGTGCCGGCTGATCACTGGGCCTACGATGCCATCGTCAAGTTGGCAGCCGTTGGGCTCGTAGAAGGGTATCCAGACGGCACCTATGGTGGTGCTCGGATGCTGACCCGCTACGAAGCAGCCATGGTGTTTGCCCGCACACTAGCCCGTATGGAAGCTCTTGTTGAAGAGGGCACCTACGGCATGCGTGAAGAAATCACCGCTGAAGTCATGCGGGATTTGGATCGCGTGAAAGCGGAGCTGACCCAGCTCATCAAAGATGAACTGGCAGCCATCGAGATTCCTATTGTTGAGAAGACCATCGTTGAGCAGCCGATTGAGAAAGTTGTCGAACGGCAGCCTATTGAAGTTGAACGGCCCTTCCAGATGACTCCCGAAGCAGAAGCGGTTATCTCCGAGCTCGTTGCAGAACTGACTCGTGAGAAGCTTGCTGCTATGGAAGATCTGGCAAAAGAGACGATTATTGAAACGCAAGTCATCGAGCGCGTAGTTGGCGAAGAAGTTGACGAAGCAACAATTAAGGCTATCGTTGAGGAAGTTCTCGCCTACAGCCTGCAGGTTGTGGAAGAGCGCCTCACCGATGTTGAGAATGAGCTGGCTTACCTAAAGAATGAACGGGAAATGGACAAACAGGTCAGCAACGTTCGTTTCGGTATGCTGGAGAGCCAAGTCCGCGAACTGGAAAGCAAGATCACCAGTCGTCTTGAGGCTCTAGAAGCTGGACATGACGAATTGGCCGCCGGCCAAGCCGCCATGGAAGAGCGTCAGGATATGCTGGAAAGCGACCTTTCCTTCCTCCGCAGCCGCACCCTTGGTCTAACCGACGCACTGCGCGGTGACATCAACCGGTTGGAAGCTGCTATGGACGAAGAAATCGCTTGGTTGGCTGCTTCCATGGACAATATGATGGCCGAGTTTGACCGGGAGCTCTCAATGCTGGGCATCCGTGTTGACAACCTTGAGACCGTTTATGTTGAACTGGAAGAGCGGGTAACTGATTTGGCTTTGGACTTCGAAGACTTCAAAGCGGATGAGTTTGCTCCTCTGAAGGAAGAAGTTGAGCGTGTCCGTCTGTCTGGTGAGCTGGATACAACAGTAACCAAGACGGGTGTGCAGTATGCTGAGTCTGATACTGAGATCGAGGATGACGCCTTCGCTGCTGATAATGGTGACGAGGAGACGACTTGGTCTTCGTACCCCGGCACTGCCACAACGATTCTCGGTGACTCGTACACGAACGAGTTCACTTTGGCTCAGAATGTAAACCTCCAGCTCCATGTCAAAGCATCTGAGGACGTGGATGTTCGGGCATTCTTCGATGGCCAGTACAAGCTGCTCGACGGTGAGATCGACCTGAAAGAGGCTGGCGTTGAAGTAACGAGCACCACACCCATCAGCCGAGTTTTGGTTGGTACTTTGAGCGGTGTTGGTGACCGCTTCAGCGGTCGAGTGCACAATGCTCCCAAAAAGTACGGAGCGTTGATTGACATCGACATCATGGGCGCCGATCTCTATCTCGTAGGCAGTCGCGGTATTGATGGCGGTGTTGTCTACGATGTCGCAGGTGCAGCCGTCAAGTATGAGGTCATCCCTGAATTGGGTGTCAAGGCTGCATACACGGGACTGTGGATGGATGCTGACGAACCAGGTTTTGGTTTGGATGCGACAGCCATAGAGCTGGGTGCTTTCGGTGAGTTCATGGATGTCGAATATGACCTCTTCTACGGTATCGACAACTATGACCTGGATCCGGGTGATGATGGGCTGGAGAACAACACAATCATCGGTGCCGGCGTGGATTTCGAGTTTGCTCCGGTAACCCTGAGCGCGAAGTGGGCACGCGGCGGTGCGAACTATGGCACGGGCGACTTAGTGGGCCATGGGTTCATCGCCGGACTGGTCGACGATGACAGGACTTTCCGGACTCGCCTGGAGTTGGGTGCTGGCGTTGAGATCCTCAACATGGACATCAATGCGGGTTACTACACCGAGAGCCAAGGCGGCGGCGAAGGTATCGAAGTAGTCAAGCCGATCACGGCCTTCAAACTCGACGCTGAGCAGACCTTCGACTTCATGGTACCCATCACGCTATCTGGCGCAATTGCCAACATGAATGATGGCGACGAAGCCACTGAAAACCTCAGCCATATGGAACTCAAGTTGGCTGTCGATGGCTACGAGATTGGCGAAACGGGCTTAGAAGCTGGAGCTAGCTTTGCCATCATCAAAGGCTATCTGAGCGGCGACTGGAGAGATCCTGGCAAATGGACTGAGAAGGATCTGAACGTCCTAACCGCTGACCTTGGTTATGGTATGCCTGTGGGCAGTGCGGATCTGGATCTGGGCTATGGTTTCAAACTGGCCATGCCGGCCGGCGAGACCGCAGAAACTTGGACCAACGAGATTACGCACAGCGTCACAGCTGACTATCACTTCACCAGTGACCTCGGCCTTAACCTCAGTGCTAAGCATGTAGCATGGGGTGAGATTGATGGTGACGAGACGACTGATTACCGAGTCAATCAAGTCAAAGCTGGTCTGAACTTCAAGTTCTAACAGCACACAAAGAGAGGCCTCTCACTCTGTGGGAGGCTTCTTTTTCGATCTGGTCCATTATGGCAGTCTGTGAAGGCATTGGTTTTTTCAGTTTTACTAACGACGAGGGCACGAGGGCACGCCGCTTACCTGGTATTTTAGGTAAAGGGCGTGAACTGGCACTCGTCAAATTTGAGAAAATCAACTGCCTTCTATACCGACACAAACCTAGCCTAACTGGCGAAAATGCTGAATAAGGGGGCAGTCCGGCGTGGAGGGCAGAGTGATAGCAGTAGACCCAGGTACCGACAAGTGCGGGATGGCCGTCCTGGAGGGACACGCAGTTATTCTCCGCGAGGTAGTTTCTCGAGAATCCGTGCTGGACCGCTTAAGGGATGTCCTGGACGAACGGGGTCCCATCGTAGTAGGGGATCGGACGGGTTCGAAACAGTTCTTGGATGAACTGACACTGCGGCAGCCGGACTGGTCGGAGCGGGTTGTACTCGTCGATGAGCACCGTTCAAGCGATGAAGCCAGGGCACGCTATTGGTTGGATCACCGCCCGCGAGGATGGAAACGGTTTGTGCCGACAAGCTTCCTTGTGCCGCCGGTTCCTATCGATGACTATGTGGCTGTGATTTTAGCCGAAAGATACCAGAACAAATATTTCGGTGCAGGGTTTTAAGAAGCGCTGGCGAATAACGATAGTATCCCATGTTTGATGCTGGTGTAAGTTAGCGAAAGGAGGCGATTGCTGTGGGCCGTTGGTTCCTGACTGTTCTCATATTAATCTGTTTTGCTGTGCCTGCAGCAGGCAGCTCCTTTGTGCGATTGGCCGAAGACCACTGGGCCTATGATGCCGTTAAGGATCTTGCATCGTTGGAAGAATTTACTGTTCAGCCCTTGAGTCATGCGGCAAATCGCTATGATGCAGCGGTGGCGGTCGCGGAGGTTATTCAGGAGCTTGATGTAACGGAGTCCCGCTCTATACAGCGCTTCGGTACCAGCCGCGATGTAGATTTGGATTATCTAATCAGCAGCTATGAGCTGCGCTATCGGGACGGCGAGCCCCTGCCTGCCCAGGCTGTGAAGAGTATCTTCCGGCTGACTGCGGAGTTCGCCCGAGAGCTTGAGGTGTTGGGCTATTCTTTAAAGGATGAGCAGCCTACCGTTATGATCGATACTCCTGCTTTTCAGAGGGCCGAGGAAGTCTTTCGGTTCGAGCGGGAGCTTGTGTACGCAGCTGATGACGTAGAGTCCGTTGGCAGAGAAATCGAATCGGTACCAGATAGAAGTCTGTGGATTACTGGATATCCTGCTGTGGGGACGCAGAATCTGATCTTAAACGGACGCGTGTCTCGCGATGAAATTTCGCTTCCTGTTGAGCCTGTTAGTGTGGTTGAACGGGACAATTGGTTGGACCGCGAAAGGGCTTCCGAAACGGCTCCCTTGGGCGGTCAGATTCGGCTGACCAAGGATCTGCTGTTGGAGGCTAGTTTTCAGAGACGCAGTGAAGCTGATGATGCAGACGGATTGGCTGGTATCGGGGGGCAGTATTTCCTGACTCCTGATGTGAGTTTGGAGGGCCAGTACCTCCACGGGACTGAGACGGACTTAGGCAGCGGTGCTATGCAGTTAGGAGCGACGGTCAAACTCGGCTCTTTTGAGGTCGGCGGGAGCGTGCGGGCGATGCAGCCAGGTTTTCGCCCGCTCGATAGCGAAAAACCCGTGGATAGTGGATCTGGTTACGTGTTGTCTGTTCGCCACGGCGACCTGGCCGTCAGTGCTGGACGCGAAGAACTCCGGCTCGATGAAGGCGGCCAGACGAGGCTAACCACGAGCTTAGACTTCAGTTACGGGCTTCCCAACGATATAAGGCTGACTGGGGGATATCGGCAGGTCGATTCGGAGCTGAAAACGTTAGCGGAACTGGGCACACCGACGAGTACATCCTTGGGCTTGGATATACCGATTCCGCACGGACGTCTGCGGTTTGGCATGACTGCAGAGTCTTTGTACCAGGAAGTGCTGTCCGACGGTTCAGCGGTGTCTTTGTCTGAGGATGGGAAAGGCGAGCCCATTACCCGGAAGACTGCTGAGGTGGGCCTGAGTTATCTGTTGGGCGGCGAGACGTCTCTGCAGCTTAATTACAAGCTCATTGATTTTAACAGCTTTGATGATCCTGACAGGGATCAGAAATCTAATGTGGCAACGGCTGAGTTTTCGGTTCGATTTTAGCGTGGAGGGGGAAGAGCCATGAAAGGGTTAGCGATTCTGCTTGTGGCTTGTCTGTTGATGGCCACAGTGCCTGCAGGAATATATGCGTCGATTACACCCGTGACAGTTCTAGCTTCAGTAGAAGAGGTTTTGTACGGAGCGGCCAAGACGGGAGCACTCTTAGAGCGGATTGACAGCGTTGAAGAAGACATATATGGGTCTGTACAGGACGGAGCCGTCATGCTGCGGATTGATCGGGTGCAGCAGTTTGTGGAGACAAATCAACGGGGGAGCGGCAGTCTCAAGCTGCAGCTTAACCTGGCAGAATGGGGTTTCTCAGGAACACTGCGGAGTTCGGAACCGCTGGTGCAGCGTCTAACGACGTTGGAGACGGATTTGCTAGGCAGCCCGCAATCTGGCCCGTTAGTTGACCGCACCCGAGGCCTTATGGAGATGATTTGGGGGACTACTGAACTCGACATTCAAGGGGTCGATCTTAGCGAGGCATCGCTGGTAAAGGTCCGCATTTTATCGGAAGTCGATTCCGGAGAGATGGAAGAGGGAGACCCGGTGCGGTATCGGGTTGTTGAAGACGTTATGGTGGACGGTCGGGTTGTCATCCCGTCGGGTGCAGAAGCGGTTGGCCGAGTGGCCGAAGTGCAGAGCGCCGGGCGGATAGGCAGAGACGGCCGCGTTGTTATTGACTTTCTGAGCGTGTCGGCCCTTGACGGGACATTAGTTCCGCTCAAGGTCGATGAACGGGCTACAGAGAAGAATCATTCCTTGGAAATTGCCGCTGGGGCTAGCATGGCAGGGATTCTCCT
>SLOG01000172.1 GCA_007132635.1 Limnochordia bacterium | reverse complement strand
GTTCTTGGTACTCGCTGTTACCCGTGGCCGACAACGCCCCCATAGTCTTACCGTGAAAGCTGTTATGAGTACTCAGGATCTTCGTCCGCTGTGTGTGGGCTCGCACCAACTTCACTGCAGCCTCGACAGCTTCGGCGCCACTGTTTGTGAAGGTCACATGAGACAGATCCCCTGGAGCAAGTGACACCAAGCGCTTTGCCAAAGCACCGGCTGCCTCAAGCATCGAAGGCTGGCTGAAACTCGGCTCTCCGAGGGTGTGCATCGTCTCTACGGCATTCCAAATGCGCGGGTCATTATACCCGAAGGGAAGGGCTCCATAGGATGCAATGAAGTCCAGGTACTGCCGATCTTGATCATCGTACAAAAAACAACCCTCGCCCTTGACGTATGTTTTGTCCATACCAATCTTCTCCAGACGAGCGCCAAGGAAAGGGTTGATGAATTCGACGTAGGGATGCATAGTGTACCTCCTCAATCAATGGTGTGCACAATTCTGGGCACACTCCTATTATAACAGTGCAATCCCCAAATTACAATGCTTATGCGCCATAAATGCCCTCTATCGCGGCCTCATCCCAATAAGAATGACCAGCGAGAAACCACCTAGAAGCCATCCTACATGAAGAAAACTCCAACTGAGTTCGACTAGTGACCTTACAGAACCTAGGATCATCCCAGCAAGCAGCATCAGGATTAGCGATGGATATAACTTCAAGAGACGGGAGACTATCCAAGCTAGGAGGAGCAGGCCGCACGCAGCCCCAGCGCCGAATGGAAGTACTATAAAGATGTCCCAGCGAGCCACCGCCTGCAGAATAGGTTCATAGACACCCAACACGACTAGGATCGTAGCGCCGCTGACACCGGGAAGCAGCATCGCGCTTCCGGAGAGGACGCCTGCTCCAAACAGCCATAGGGGAGATACCGCTTGGGTGACCTGAAAAGAACCGTCAATAAGAAAAAACGTGATACCGAAACCGATAACGAAAAACGGAGCGTGATTCCAGCGTCGCTGCGTTACCTGCGAGATTACCACCCAGACCGACGCCAACACCAATCCGATCAGAAAACTGTTAACGGCGCCGCTGTAGTGATCCATAAGCCAGACAACAGCATGTGCTCCTAGTAGCAGACTGACCCCGACACCAACGCCCAGTGAAAGCAGCGCCAAGACTTGAACCTGGCGAATGGCAGTCAATACCTGCCCGTAGTATCCTAACAGTAAGGCTATAGTGCCCGCGCTGAGGCCCGGAAGCAGATTGGCCAGACCCATGGGAATGCCGCGAACCAACCAGTTGAGATATTCGTACAATATAAGCCCTCCCAGCTTCGATGGTCCACCGGGCGTCGAGACCAAAGAGGAGATCCAGTGGAAATCGAGAAAACCGTAGTCATGAGGTGAATCCTTATGAGTGGAAACAGAACCCGACCGCTGAAACACAAGTACCAAGGCCTCGTTCTGGATGAGTTCCAACAGGAAGCACTTTGGCACATTCAAAACGAAACGTCCTTACTGCTAAGTGCCCCTACGGGCACTGGGAAGACTCTTGTGGCTGACTACCTGATTGATCAATGCTTGAAAGAAAACCAACGGCTGGTATATACAGCCCCAATCAAAGCCCTTGTCAACCAAAAATACAGCGACTTCTCCCGCCGATTCGGCAGACAAGTCGGCGTGACTACCGGTGACATCACGGTGAACGCCAACGCGCCCCTCGTTGTTATGACCACCGAGATATTCCGGAACATGCTCCTGCGGCAAGACAGCCGCGTGCTTGACCTGCAGTGGGTGATCTTTGATGAACTGCATTATCTCAATCATCGCGAACGCGGCACGGTTTGGGAGGAGTCCATACTCTTAAAACCCGAATGGATTCGCCTACTGGGGCTTTCAGCTACGGTACCCAACATTGACGAGATCGCCGCATGGATTTCCAACATCCATGGCGAAGCTGTGTCCGTCGTCAAGCACAAAGAGCGAGCGGTTCCGCTTCGGCATCTCTACTTTAACCAAGCCTGCCAAGGAATCTCACGCGACAGGCTCATGCAGAGCCTGGCAGAGACGGTCTTGAAAAACGATGATGCCTATGATTTTAAGGGAGGGAATTTGACCACAGAAGACATTCAACTGCCGAAAAACTACCGCTACAAAGAGTCCACTCGCTTCGTTGACCTGGTACGCTACGTCAGCCGCCAAGGACTCTTCCCCGCCTTGTATTTCTGCTTCAGCCGCAAAGGTTGTGAAGACAAAGCCCGGGCCACAGCTAACAGAAATGACTATCTGAAACCGCGGGAAAAGCGGGCCGTGGCAGTCAACGTCCGCAAGCGCCTCACCGAATTAAGCCTATCGCAGGACGAGATTCCCAACCTTGAACATTACATGCACCAGTGGGAAAAGGGGATTGGGGTGCATCACGCAGGTATGCTGCCAATAACCAAACAGCTTGCAGAAACGCTGCTGGCTCAAGGGTTAGTCCGCATACTTTTTACCACAGAGACTTTTTCCGTAGGCGTCAACATGCCGGTTCGCACTGTCTGTTTCGACTCTTTGATAAAATACGATGGCTCCCGCTATCGCTACTTGACGCACCAGGAGTACTTCCAAATGGCTGGACGCGCAGGACGCCGCGGTAAAGACAGAATGGGTACTGTACTGTCGCTCGTAGACTTTGCAACGCTGACAAAAAAACCGATTCCTGAGTGGAATGAACAGGCACTTGAGCCTATTCAAAGCAAATTCGAGCTAAGCTACAACATGGTTCTGAACCTCTGCAGTCAATTCTCGGAGACGGAACTCCTTGCGATGTTTGAAAAGACTCTCTTGGGCTACCAGAATCCTCAGCAGTACACCGCCATCGTCGAGGACTACCGCCATCGTCGGGATACGCTTTACAAACTGGAGTTTCTCGATGAAGATGGCCTGACAGCACGAGGACTCATCGGCCAAGGGTTATATGTACAAGAGCTCCTCTTGACGGAAGTCGTGTTTAACGGAGCGCTCCGCAGCCTCAAGCCCAAACAACTCGCCGGCATGGCCGCCAGCCTAGCTGCGGACGTTCGACTGCGTCTCCCTCCAACGCCTCCGGAAAAGTGGCTCGGAGATATTCGCGTCGTTGGCGAGCAGTTGGCCCGCCAAGGAGGACTTGAAGTGGAAAAGGTGTTTTCGATCAACCCGGCCGCCAGCCATCCCGTCTATCTAT
>SLOG01000042.1 GCA_007132635.1 Limnochordia bacterium | reverse complement strand
TCGCGCGCCCCACCCTGTGGGGCCTCTTCCTTCGCTCTGCCATCTGGGGGTCGCATTGCTCCGCCGCTCCCCCTCATGGCATCGCTCACACCCGTAAGTAGTAAAGTGGTAAAGCAGTAAGAAGTAACACTACAATGACCTCACGAGACGGAAACCGCGGTAGGCGTAGCGGTAGCCTGGCGAAGAGTGGGTGCGGTTCGCCGACGCGCAGTACTCGGCGTCGCTGCTCCAGCCGCCGCCACGAACGACACGGCTGGAGCCATATTCACCAGAACCAGGTACCCATGCCTTAGCATCCTGCGGTGCGCCGTTGTAATTGTCATGCCAGTTATCTTCGCACCACTCCCACACGTTACCGTGCATGTCGTGAAGTCCCCACTTATTCGGTTTTTTCGTACCGACGGTATGTGTTTTTTCGTTGCTGTTCTCACCGTACCATGCATACTGACCCAGCCGACCTTCATCATCGCCGAAGCAGTACCTTCCTTGCGAGCCCGCTCTACAGGCGTACTCCCATTCCGCTTCCGTCGGTAGGCGGTACTTCCACCCGCCTTCCTTTTTGTTCAAAAGACCAATGAACTCCTGGCAATCGTTCCAGGAAACATTTTCTACCGGCAGGTCGTCACCCTTGAATTCACTCGGATTATCGCCCATCACAGCTTTCCACTCACGCTGTGTTACAGGGTAAATACCTATGTAGAACGGCTTTGTTATCTTCACCTTGTGCACCGGTTGCGAATCCTCCCATTCGTCCGAGCCCATCATAAACTCTCCCGCCGGGATCAGCTTGAACTTCATGCCTATGCTGTTTTCGATAATATCTTCAAGTTTGGGTTTTTCTTGCCTCTTCTCCTTTTCTTTACTGATTTTCTCCCTCATATCTTTGAAGCAATCTTCGCAGAACGGTCGCTCGCCCCTACCTCTTTCGGACCGGAAAAAGCTCTCGCAGTGTTCGCAAAAACGTTTTCCGCAGGAGCATACGAGTAGATGATTTCTACTGTCTATAATATTCCCACACCCAGGACAAACATACCTCTTCTCACCCATCTCTATCTTCGTGCTTGGAGCGTAAACACTACCGGCTCCGGCGGAACGGACGGCAACAAAATCGCTGCCTCCCTTAGCTTCGCTCTTCTCTTTGGTTATAGGTCCACAGTAAGGACAGTATTTCGCCCCATCGGGAAGTTCCGTATCACAGTTCGGACAGTTCATGTTAACACCTTTTATTACGATAACGGAGTATTAGTTATATCTTTTTCGATAACTGGTTTGATGTAGGTTGCTCGCCTCCACGTTCGAAACGAAAAGTCCTACCAGCAGAGGCGGGCAGTGTTGTTCTTCGTCCGGTCAATGCCGGCACGGGATAACGGTCTGGTCATCACTTTTGCTCGGGCGTATCATCCGTGAACGATACGCTTCTGACGCAGTGTTGAGCTCACGAGACGGAAACCGAGGTTGTCGTTGCGGTTGCCTGGCGAGTTGTGGTTGCGGTTCGCCGACGTGCAGTTCTCGGCGTCGTTGTTCCAGCTGCCGCCACGATCGACACGGTTGGAGCCATCTCCGACCGTTACCCTACGGGAACATCTTCTCGAAGATTTCCCTGCGTAGCCGATAGGTATCGGCTATCTTTAAATGTTCGCTTATGCTCCTGAGGGACTGTTCGTACTTCTCTTCGGATATCAAGCCCTCATTGTATTCTTCCACTCTATTTCCAAGTTTCCTGATCAATCGTTTCTTGTTCTGATGTTTTATCCTTATCAGACTTGGATATATCCTGAATCCCAGGAACGGTAAACCTTCGGTGCACGGTGCCAACACCGTTGCACTTTCCTTGAGGGATAGCCTAAGTTCTTCACGTAAAAAATCGGCGAACCTCGACCGTAGTTCGTGGAGTATTTCTTTTTCGTTCCCGAACAACACGAAGTCGTCCATGTATCTCAGGTAACCCTTAACTCCGAGTTCGTCCTTTATGAAATGGTCGAATCTGTCGAGGTAGAAATTGGCGAAGTGCTGGCTGGTGAGACAGCCTATGGGGATGCCCTTGCCTTCTTCGCCATACGCATCGATTATCTTATCCAGCAGCCAGAGTAATTCAGGATCCTTGAATTTTCTCCGCAACAGCAGCTTCAATGTACGGTGATCCACGCTTTCAAAGTATTTCCTGACATCGCATTTAATAAAATAATCGTATCTCTTCGATAATCCCTGTGCATGCTCGATAGCCCTGTGGGTTCCCTTCCCATTTCTACACGCATAGCTGTGATAGATATAGCTCCTCTCGAACAGAGGTTCGATCATCCGGCATACCGCATGGTGTACCACCCTATCTCTGAACTCAGGAGCGCCTATCTCACGGACCTTCGGTTCTTTGATACGGAATGTGTTCAGCGGCTTCGGTTCGTACGTCCTGGCCTTCAGTTCTTTCTGTAATTTCAATATCTCCTTTTCCATATCGAAGTAGAACTTTGCCACTTCTTGCTTGTGTTTCTTCCCCTTGAAGGCCTCTTTTGAAGCATTCAAAAGATTCTCGAAACTCACCACTCTATCGAATAGATATCCGTATCGTTTCATCCTTCCCGCTCATCTCCCAACCACCCGCCTATCATCTTGCCGACCTCGTTTATGTGCACAGCGGAGTATTCATACTGCCTGGTCGATAGAAATCTCTCTTCGTGACAAATCCTCAGGAGCACACGCAGTTTCTCCAACTGGATATTGACTTTCTTCAATCCATCTGACCTCACATCTCGATCGTATCGGCACTCGATGATGTCTTCCAGTATATCCAAAGTGAGGTTGTCGATCCTCGTGGTGAAGGTGAACCGCACCTTCTTTGGGAACTTATCTGTTGTGTTAAGCAGCCACTTCAGAAATTCAACCCACTTGACGAACACCTGGAGTTCTTCTGTCATGTCAGTCTCCTTCTTCTTTCACAGGGTATCCGTGGGCTTCTATCAACTCGATAAGATCCTTACCATATTTTTTTCTCTTCCCGTCGCCGATACCCTTTATCTCCTGCAACGCGTTCAAAGACTCGGGTTTGATGACGGCTATCTCAGCGAGCTCACGGTTGGTGAAGACTATGTACGGTGGTACGCCCTCTTCCTTGCTCGTTTCCTTCCTCCACTCTCTGAGACGGTCGAACAACGGCATATCGTTCTCGGTCAATATGTCTTTGTATCCCTCTTTTTTCTTCTCTTTTCT
>SLOG01000392.1 GCA_007132635.1 Limnochordia bacterium | reverse complement strand
ATCCAGAACCGGAGCAGGTTCCAGAACCAACAGAGAGCGAAGTTTTGACGAGTGAGCAGGGTGTTCCTGTGAATATTGAGGAAACGGCTAGGCCGGAATCCCGTCCCGAGCCCGCACCGCGACCCGAGCCGGAGGCAAGTGATAGCGATCAAACCGAGCCGGGGGGGCCGACCGGGTCCGGCGAGTCGGACCTTGCCTTCGATGATGATGCCGAACAGGCCGTGGAGGAGTCAGGTACGGGTGAAGCCGACACAGCGCCGCCGCCGCCACCACCGCCTCCTAGCGGGCGGTCTGTACACTCGTCTGGCGACCGTCCTCTGTATCCGAAAGATGCCGAACATGAGGGTGTGGAAGGTACCGTTGTGCTTCAGATTATAGTGTCGTTGGAGGGAGAGACACAACAGGTACTTGTGTTGGAGTCATCCGGTGATAGCCGCTTGGACGAACACGCAAGGAGGACTGTCGAGTCGGGTTGGCGCTTTGAGGGTGCTCAGTACGACTATGCGGTCACTCTGAGTGTCAGTTTTGAGCTGGGATCTGATGCTGCGCAGTACGAATTTGGTGATGTGGAGTGGTTATTGGACCAGAGCTCGTGAGAGTAGGCTTGAAACTTACCGTTCTGAATAGCTGGAGAGGAGGTTGGTGATTTGCACAGAGTTCTCGCCAAGGCGCTGCCGGTACTCATGGTTGGTGCTCTTCTGCTGCTCGCTGTCGTTGACGGGGGGCAAGCAGTAGAGGTTGACGAGAAGTTGGAGATTTCCAACGAATACATTCGAATTGTGGTCAACACGTCGTCGACGAATACGGGTCGTTTTTCGGTGGGTACTACCGGCGGTGATCCTGACCGAGAGACCGACCGCAATAAGCACCTCATATACGGTGGCGACCAGCCGTGGACCTCTTATACGACGATTCGTGTGGGCAACGAAAACTGGGTGTTTGGCGGCACTACCGCGCGTCGAGCGGGACGAGATGGGCGATATGGTGAAGTCGTTCAGCAGCCGAGGATTACGGATAACGCGATAGTGACCGTTTGGCAGACGGGTCCTATCGAGGTAACACAGAAGCTAAGTCTAGTGCGGAGCTCTACGACTGGCCTGATGGATTCTGCGCGTATTGAGTATCAGGTACACAACACAGATACGGTTTCGCACCTGGTAGGTGTTCGAGCCATGCTGGATACGATGTTGGGTCAGAATGACGGAGCTCCCTTTCGAGTTGAGGACCGGGCACTGTTGACCGACACTGTCTTCTATGGCAACGAGATGCCCGGTTTTTGGCAGGCCTTTGATTCGCTGTCAGACCCGCAGGTTATGGCGCAGGGCACCCTCAGCGGTGCTGAGGTTACGACGCCGGATCGCGTGTATTTTACAAATTGGGGTAGTCTGGCCGATGAAATGTGGAATTTTAACTTTCAGCCAGGACGTGACTTCACTCGAAAAGGTGAATTTGAACTAGACAGTGCCATTGCTCTGTTTTGGGATCCTGTCCCTCTGCAGCCCAACGAGACGCGGTCTTACGTTACTCACTACGGATTAGGGGGCGTTACACTGGCTCCTGGCGATCTGTCATTGGGCGTTACGAGTCCGTCTAGGGTAACCGCTGACAGCCATCACCGGCAGAGCTTCCCAATCATCGCCTATATTGAGAACACGGGCGCAGGAGAGGCTCGAGATGTGACCGCCAAGATTTCGCTTCCTGCAGGGCTGTCGTTAGTGGAAGGTACAGCTCAGAAACGGCTTGGGGATCTCGATGTGGGTGAGACGATACAAACAAGCTGGCAGGTTATTCCTGCTGAAGATGCGAGGGGTACGTTAGGCTATGAGGTGCGAGTTGAGGCCATTAATGCCGAGTCGAACCAAGTCAGTCGGAGCCTTGAGGTGGTTACACCTGCGCGGATTCAGGCTGAACTGCGTGGCCCATTAGCTTTGTCCATTGAGTCGGAACGTTTGGCGCCGATTCCCATTGAAGTCACAGCCATTCTTCGGAATGTAGGAGGGTCTGAGGCCCACCGCGTGCAGGTGGCGCTGGAACATCCCATTGGACTGCGTCTTGCCAGCGGGGATAAGACCACGAAACACCCCGGAACGATTAGCGCCGACGGTGAAGCGCGAGTGAATTGGCATCTGCTTCCAGATGGGGTGTCGGGTAATCTCCCATACTCATTGAAAGTGCAGTCGAGTGCAGGAGAACAAGTGGTTAACAATTTCGTCTTGATTCCCAATGTGGTGCCAAGGGTATGGGTAGGTGAACCCGCATCGACGGAACCTAAGTTCGCAGATTCCGGGGATTACTTCTCGTTATCCGTCTGGGCCACGAATATTCCGAACTTCGTCAGGGCCGCTCTGGATCTTCGTTTCAATCCAGACGTGGTGGAGATCGTTGGTCAAACCTTGGACATCACGAAGGGGACCTTGTTCGTTGATGATAGCGTTCAGCCCACTCGAACTCTGGGATGGACGATGCCAACCATTGATAACGAGGCCGGCACTGTCCGCGGGTTGATAGGTGATCGAGGTGATGATAAGGCTCTGGTGAACGGGTTTGGGACCTTGGTGACAATTCATTTTCGAGCCAAGAGTGCCGGGGATGCAGAGGTCGAGATTGACGACGTGCGGGTTGAGGATGCCCAGGGGCGGACTGTGACTGTGCAGCTTCACCATCAGAAGATAACGATAGAGTCACAGGGAGATTCCAACGGAAACTAGGAGGAGATGGGACTATGCTCATGAAAAAGACTTTGGTGCTGCTGCTTGTTTGCAGTTTGACGCTGGGTATGATCAGTCCAGCCGCCTTCGCTAAGGTGGAGGATGTACCCTCGGATCATTGGGCTTACCAGGCGGTTGTGACTTTGGTTGATCGCGGCTACTTAGCAGTCTATGAGGACGGTACATTTCAAGGATCGCGTTCAGTGGATCGGTATACATTGGCGGTGACGGTTGCTCGCATCCTGGAAGAGATTGAAACCGGCCAGGCGGTGGGCACCATGGACGATGCAGAGCTTCTACGCGAATTGACCAATGAGTTTCGAGAGGAACTGGTCGAATGGTATGCGGAAAAGGATGCCATGGAAGCTAAACTCGGGGAGACCCTGCGTGTAAGTACAACGACCGAGGAAAGGCTTAATCGTGTTGTGTCTGCGCAGGTCGGTCTGCAAGAAGAGGTGGCCGGGATTCGAGCCGACCTTATGGCAGAAGCCGAAGAGTTGAAGCGAAGCATCGCTGAACAGGATGCGGAAATGGATCGTCAAGGGGAGACGCTCCGCATGCATGGTGATGAGCTCGAGGAGAGCATCGAACGGCTGGCAGCTCTTCAGGAGGGCCTGGTATATGTGGAAGAGCAAGTCCAGCGGCAGCAGGGAGACATCGTACGCTTAGAGAACTGGGCAGCCGAGAAGAGCGCCGTGTTTGCGGCGCTAGCGCAGACAGATGAGGAACTGCTAGAGGCGGTTGAGGTTCTGTCGGAGGAAGTTGTTGTAGTCAAGGAGGATTCTGCACGCGAGATTGAAGTTGAGCGTCAGCGTACGGATGAACTCGCTGAAACGAAGGAACAGCAGATAACCGAGCTTCGCGAGGAATTTGAGTGGAAGTACAGCGAATTGGCTGAGCAGCAGGATGAAATGCAGCTCTTGTTGGATGATCTCGTGGGGGCTGTTGGCCGCAGCGATGGCGAATTTGTCCGCTCCATTGAGCATAATCGCCGGGCGGTGGAGAATCTAACGGCGCGAATCCAGGAGTTCGAACAGGACCTGCAGACCTTAGCAGTCCGCTTACAGCGAGAGTCGCAGGCACGAGAGGAGTCCACGACTGCTTTGGTTGCTGACGTCGAAGAGGAGTTTGGCCGTCTGCAGCGTGGTCTGGAGCATCTAACGACGCAGGTCGGTATCTCAGAGGAAGAACTGGCAGAACTCAATCGGAAAATCACAGATGAGATTTCGATTCAGATGAACGCTGCTCTGATCCGAGAACAAAGGTTGGAGCGACAACTCAAGGAGTTGCAGGAAGAGTTTTCTAGCTTCCGAGCAAACATGGAAAGCGAGACTCGCTCTGCTAAAGGAAGTGCCACCGTGGCTATAGCCCTTGCAGCCGTTGGAATTATCGTGGGGTTTGTCGCTAGATAGCAGTATGTCCTCTAAACAGCTCATCGGCCGAGTCAAACCAGAGGTCGATGGGCTGTTTTTGTTGTGCAGTGATTGGCAGGTAAACAAATCGAGGGAGAGAATAGAATAGTAGAAGATGGCCGTGGATATTTTTCCGAAGGGACTGACACGCATGGCTGAGACAAACATAACAAAGTCTGTTGATCAGGAAAGGCAGCTCGTTGCGTTTCGACTGCAGAACGAAGAATTTGGTGTAGAGATTACTCGAGTGCGCGAGATCATCAAGCCTACCGTCATCACTAAGCTTCCTCATGTTAGTGACTTTATTGAAGGCGTCACAAACCTCAGAGGTGAGGTGATTCCTGTCATCTCTCTACGCAAGCGGTTTGGTGTGTCTCATACCAACGACACTCAGACAACTCGGATAATCATTATCGATGCGGGAGGAAGTCGTGTCGGATTCGTCGTTGATGAGGTCACTGAGGTTTTAAGACTACCAAGTTCGGCCATTGAACCACCTCCGCGTTCTATCTCTGGTTTGAGTGCTGAGTTTCTTCAGGGTGTTGGGAAAATAAACGATCGACTGCTTATACTTCTTGATGTTGATCGTCTGCTGACTGACGATGAACAGGTGCGATTGTCAGACCTGGAAACAGAAACTGACGCAAGAAACATTGAAGAATGATGGAGTCCTGCCGATATACTGTAAGGGAGTCGGCAGCAAGAAAACGACGACTCGGGGGAGGTGAGTGGCTTGGAAGACATTCTTTCCCAGGAAGAGATTGACTTACTTATTCAAGCGAGCCGGCAGGAAGAACCTCTGGCTGTAGAAGAACCGAGCGCAACGGACAAGGCGGCGCCATACGATTTTCGCAAGCCCAACAAGTTTTCGAAAGAACACATGCGAGCGCTTCAGCGTATTCATGAACACTTCTGCCGAACGTATGCTGGACTGATGTCGGCAAAACTACGTGCTCGCCTAGAGTTAAACATCAATACAATCGAACAGCTCACCTTTGGAGAATTTGTGCGTTCACTTCCTAATCCTTCTGTTTTGACAATCTTCAATGTCCAACCGCTGGGAAATACGATGGTCATTCAGATGTCTCCGGATGCTGCGTTTGTTTTGCATGACCGGCTTTGCGGTGGTCCCGGGAGGCCTACAGATCGCGGCCGCGGTCTGAGTGAGATTGAACTGGCGGTGCTCCGTCGGCAGGTTATCACCGTGTTCAGCCGCGTGCTGGCAGATGCGTGGGCCGAGGTAAGTGAACTTGGTTTCGAGCTAGATCATATTGAGAGCAACCCGCAGTTTTTGCAGGCTGCAGCGGATCGAGATGTAGTGGTTTTGATTACGCTCTCTTTTGAGCTTAATGAGGTGCAGGATATGTTGAATATCTGCATACCATATCGGACTCTAGAGCCGCTCATGAAACAGCTGACCAGAGCAAGGCTGTTTGATTCGCTGCGTCCGCCCGAACCAGAAAAAGTCGAACGTCTGCGGGATAAAGTAAGGACTGCCGTTCTTCCTATTGAGGTTGAATTAGGAACTGCGAAGGTGACTGTTCAGGATCTTTTGGATCTTGAGGTTGGCGATGTTATTACCCTTGATCATAACCGCCAGGAAAACTTGGACGTGAAGATTGGCTCTCTAACGAAGTTCAAAGCGACCCCTGGGAAACTCGGAAATCGTTTAGGCGTAGTGATTACATCGCTGATCGACCAAGGAGACCAAGACGATGCCAGATGAGTTCATGAGTCAAGAAGAAATCGATGCTCTGATAAAAGGAGACTCTGTTCCGGATGCCGGTGGCGACGATCTGGCGCAGCAAGACGTGGTCTCAGAGGACCAGAAGGAGTCAAGCGGTGTGCCAGACAAGATAGCTGGCGGTTTGACAGAGGTTGAGCAGGACACCTTGGCTGAGATTGGCAATATCTCGATGGGTTCGGCGGCTACTGCTTTATCGACCTTGGTCAACCGGCGTGTCAATATTACGGTGCCTGATGTCTACGTTAGCACACCGAACAGCATTCAGGAAACCTATCCCATTCCATGTTTGGTTGTTACTGTTGAGTATGTCGAGGGGCTAGCTGGGTCCAATCTCCTTGTGATAAAACAGCGAGATGCCGCCGTGATCGGTAACCTAATGATGGGCGAGGACGGCACCAACCCGCCTGAAGAGTTGGACGAGCTCTATACGAGTGCTGTCACGGAAGCGATGAATATGATGATGGGCTCTGCTGCCACATCCATGTCAGATTTGTTTCAATATCGAATTGATATTTCGCCGCCCAGGGCAGATAACCTCAATCTGGGTGCTCAAGAATTGGAGTTCTTTGAGAGCACCGAACCTATGGCAGTTATTGCGTTTCGCATTGTGATCGGCGATCTAGTTGACAGCACGATGCTCCAGATCATCGATCTGTCGTTTGCCAAGGATATGGTTAAGCAGTTGATGCAGGACTCGGATGAGGCAGATGCGGCCGCGGATTCAACGGTAGTGAGTGGAGCATCCACGGGGGAATCTACCGATGCTGAACAGGACATTCAGACTGTCGGCAGTTGGGATGATTTGAAGGCGATGGCTGGCAGCTCGGTGGAAGAGTGCGGTTATACCAACTTGCCCGTGACGGACTTGGGGAACATCAATGTGGATCTCATTCGTGATATTCCTGTCCAGATTCGCGTGGTGCTCGGGCGCACGAATATGTCGATTGAAAATATTTTGAAATTAGGGCCAGGGCATATTATGGAACTAGACACGATCGAAGGCGAGCCCATCGATGTATACGCCAATGACACCCTGATAGCCCGAGGTGAGGTGGTGGTTGTCGGCGAGCAGTTTGGAATCCGCATCACCGAAATCACTACGCCTAAAAATCGCATCAATAGCATCCGCTAGTGGAGGAGGCAGAGTCTATGGACACGGATGAATTCCGCGAGGTTTTTGCTGCTGAGGCAAGGGACTACTTACAGTCTTTAAATGAAGACTTACTTATCCTAGAGCGAGAGCCGGAGAGCCGGGGCATCCTCGATGAGATGTTTCGCGCTGCTCACAGCCTAAAAGGAATGGCCGGCACTATGGGGTATAAAGCCTTGGCTGCGTTTACTCACCGAATGGAGAGTGTGCTAGATGCACTAAGAACCGGCGATTTGCGAGCTGAGCAGCTCATCGTCGACGCTCTTTTTCAGTCTGTAGACACGCTGGAGGTTCTTCTGGAGAACACTTTGGCCGGCGATGAGGCCGCCGACGTAAGTGATATCTCAAGGCGCTTGGATTCCATTCTTAATGCAGAGCTTCCGGAAGTCCAAGAACCCTTGGGCGACGCGGACGTTGAGCAGAGCGCCTCCTCGGAAGCCACCCTTATGGACCTTGACGACTTTGACCTCGAGACGCTTCATCAGGGGTCTTTGGAAGGTTACCGGGGGTATCAGGTTGACATTGAATTGCGGGCTAATACACTTCTCAAGTCTGTTCGTGTCTTTACCATTTTCCAAGCTCTTGAAGGAATCGGCACCATAACCAAGAGTGTGCCGTCAGCCCAGGAGTTGGAGGAAGAGAATTTTGATGAAGCTTTTTCGGTGGTTCTCCTAACGGAAGAAACGCCCGAAAGAGTTCAATCGTTGGTGGAATCCATCTCCGAGGTGGTGCTGGTACGAGTGGCTCCTCTGCCGACAGAAGAGAGCCCCTCTGAGGGGTTATCGGCATCTGAACCCATGGAGTCGCAGGAGACTCTGCCATCGATGAGTCCGCAGGAGGATATCCCTGAGGCCAAGGGACCGGAGAAGTCGGTTCAGTCGCGTGGGCTGTTTGCCGATCGGTTTGTCCGTGTCGAAACCGACAGGTTGGATAAGCTGATTAATTTGGTGGGCGAGTTGGTCACCAGCCGCACTCAAGTCGTCGAAATGGGCCGCGGACTAGAGCAAGGGGACAGCCAGAACATTATTGCTCAATTGGACCGAATTACCACGGATCTGCAGTACTCGGCTATGAGCTTGCGGATGGTCCCCATCAAACAAGTCTTCGATCGGTTTCCGCGCATGGTTCGAGATCTGGCACAGGCCCACGGAAAAGAGATTCACTTTGAGGTGCAGGGAGCCAACACCGAGTTGGATCGCTCACTTGTCAATGAGATCGGTGATCCATTGGTCCATTTGCTGCGCAATAGCGTGGACCACGGTATCGAGCCTAGTGAAGAACGAATTAGGAAGGGAAAGCCGGCGTCTGGCACTATCGGCTTGACAGCAAGACACGAGGGAAGTCATGTTCTCATAGAGATCAGCGATGACGGTCAAGGGGTCAACATCGAAAAGGTACGAGAGAAGGCTGTCAAGCGAGGTTTGATCGCGGCTGATACACCGGTAATCTCACAGCAGGAGGCTGTTCGGTTACTATTTGAGCCCGGCTTTAGTACGAGTGAGACGGTTACTGACACTTCTGGACGTGGTGTGGGTATGGATGCGGTAAAGGCTGCTGTGGAGGCGATGAGCGGAACAGTGGAGATGCGTTCGACGCCGGGGCAAGGGTCGTCCATCACGATCAAGCTACCCCTGACGTTGGCGATCATTGAAGCACTGCTTGTGCAGACACTTGGCGAGACGTACGCCATTCCTATTCAGGCTGTGCGTGAGAATTTGCGGGTTTCCCGAGGCCAGTTGCGAAGCGTGCAGCAGAATGAAGTGATCGTACTTCGGAACGAGGTTGTTCCGATTTTCGATCTGGCTGAGACTCTTGGTTTTGAACGACCAGAGTTTGAGGGTGACTTGGCAGTAATAGTCGTTGAAAGCCAAGGGACTAAGTGTGGCTTCATCGTGGACAAACTATTGGGGCAGCAGGAGATCGTGATAAAGTCTTTGAGTTCAGTCCTTGGTGATGTGCCGGGAGTGGCAGGGGCAGCTGTCTTGGGCAACGGGCGAGTGGCGCTGATATTGGATAACAGTACTCTGATCAAGCAAGGAGCGTGAGGATAGTGGCGAAGACTGTCCTGATTACTGATGACACAGCATTTATGCGGATGACTTTGAAAAATGTGATGCAGAAAAATGGTTTTGACGTGGTTGGGGAAGCCGCAGACGGTGAAGACGCTGTAGCCAAGTACGCTGAGCTGAAGCCCGATCTTGTTACCATGGATATTACGATGCCGAAGATGGATGGGATCACAGCGATCAAGGAGATCATGAAGCAAGATGCAAACGCGAAGATCATTGTCTGCAGTGCCATGGGACAGAAGCCTATGGTTATCGAAGCCCTCAGTGCTGGAGCTAAAGACTTTCTGGTGAAGCCCTTTGATGCAGAGCGTGTTGTGGAAGCACTTAACAAGGCTGCAGGGTAAGGAGGAATCGGCTTGTCTACGGCTAGGCTTGACTTCCTCAAAGAACTCGGCAACATTGGAGCAGGGCACGCAACAGCTGCTCTCAGCCGGATGCTTGGGAATGAACGTTTCGAATTGGTTGTCCCTGAGGCCGCGATGCTGTCCTTTGGGGACGCTTGGGACTATATTGGCGGTCCTGAGCAGGTGGTGGCTGGGATCTATATTCAGGTTATGGGTGATGCCCATGGACATATGGCGTTTATCCTCCCGGTCGATAGTGCCCTGCGTCTGGTAGAAATCTTGGTCGGCGGTGAGACTGCCGAATTGGATGAGATGGGGCTTTCTGCTTTGGAGGAAGTTGGCAATATCATGGTAGCATCGTACTTAAACGCGCTCAGTGACTTGACTGGCATGCGTTTGATGCCCTCCGTGCCGGCGGCCGCTGTTGACATGGCTGGAGCTGTTTGGCAGACCATCTTAGCTGGGGCGGCGGTTTCAGACACACTGACGTTAATAAAAACTGAGTTTATGACTGACTCGGTGGCCATCGGCGGCCATATCCTTTTTCTTCCAGACGAAGAGGGTTTTCAGATCATAGCTCGTCGACTTGGTCTGGAGGAACTGTAGATGCAGGAAGTCTTTGTCAACATGGGCCAGGTCATCGTCCTCAAACAGGAGGGGATTCTGACCACCGTCGGTCTGGGATCGTGCATTGGTTTGGCGTTGTACGACCCTTCGGCGAAAGTCGGTGGAATGGGGCACATCTTCCTCGCCAAGAGTCGGAGTGAAGATGACGCGAAAGCCTTTCCTGGGAAGTATGCTGATTCAGGAGTGCCGACTCTTGTCCAGATGATGGTTCTTGCGGGCGCTCGCCGCGAGCGATTGGTGGCTAAGATGGCGGGGGGAGCACATTTGTTTCCCAAACTTAGAAACAACGGTCCGAGTGTCGGTGACCAAAACATCGAGGCAGTGTCCGTAAAGCTGAAGGAGTTGCGAATTCCTTTGCACGGCAGAGACGTAGCTGGACAACACGGACGAAAGATGCGTTTCGATGTGATCTCTGGTATCGTGATAGTCACAGCTATAGGGAAGCAGCCCTTGGAGATCTGAGGTGGAGCGATGGCGATTCGCGTTCTGGTTGTTGATGACAGTGCTTTTATGCGTAAACTTTTGTCCGAGATTCTCAACGAGCAGCCTGATATCGAAGTGGTCGCTGCGGCGAGAAATGGCGAGGATGCACTAAAGAAGCTCGAGCAGATCGCAGTAGATGTTGTTACTCTGGATGTGGAGATGCCTGTCATGGGAGGTTTGGAGACGTTAGACCGGATTATGCAGAACCGGCCCGTGCCGGTTATCATGCTGAGCAGTGTAACAAAAAAAGGTTCTGAGACTACGATGAAGGCTCTCTCTCGAGGGGCCTTTGATTTCATCCCAAAACCTTCTGGCGCCATATCACTGGATATCCGTGCCGTGGCCTCTGAGCTTGTTGGGAAGGTCAGAGCTGCGTCCGGTGCAGGTACTGCTGCTGTCCGACGGCCTTCATTGCAGCCTGAAAGGCGACCGGTCCGGCCTGTTCTGCGAACGGCGACTGGAGGCTCCCACAACATCGTCGTCGCGATTGGCTCTTCAACGGGAGGGCCCCGAGCTCTTGAACAAGTGATTTCGCGGATTCCGGGCGATCTTCCGGCGAGTGTCGTCATGGTTCAACATATGCCTAAGGGGTTTACGAAGAGTTTTGCTGAACGCTTGAACGCTGTGGGTGAGCTAAGCGTTAAAGAGGCGGAATCCGGTGACCGTCTATGTCGAGGCCATGCTTTTCTGGCGCCGGGTGACTATCACATGGTCGTGGCCAGAGATCACCGCATAATCCTGAATCAAGATCCACCGGTTCAGTATCTTCGTCCGGCCGCCGATGTCATGATGCAGAGTTTGCCGCTTGTATATGGCTCACGAGTTGTAGGAGTCATATTGACGGGAATGGGCCGCGACGGAGCTGCCGGAATGGCCCTGATAAAAGCGGCTGGCGGGAGTACGATTGCTCAGGATGAAGCCACATCCGTTATCTACAGCATGCCAAGAGTCGTGGCGGAGGAAGGCAATGCAGACTACGTTTTGCCTCTTGAGCGCATTGGTGAGGCTGTTTATAGGATGGTCGGCGCAATGCTCCATCGAAGCAAGTAGACAGGCGTTGACTTTCTCCACGTTCATCCGACGTGTACAGGAACACTCGTGAATATCGAAAATACCAAGAGCCTTGTAGGAATGTGCTCTTTGGAGAAAGAAAAAGCGTTGAGGGGAGCAACCCGCGGTGGCAATGGAATATGGTACGTTTAAAAAGGAAATCCGAAGCATCATTGGGGTTGATTTGAACTCGTACAAAGAGCAGCAGATGCAGCGCCGCATAAACCAGTGGGTAGTACGGCACCGCTTGCAGACACTGAGTGGTCTGGTGGACACCCTTCGCCAAGACCCTGAACATAAGCGGCAATTTCTGGACTATCTAACTATCAATACTTCACACTTTTTCCGCGACAAAAACGTTTTCCAGTATCTGATTGACAGCGTTTTGCCGGAGGTCTGTCGTCGGAAGCGGGGGAAGATTTGGAGTGCTGGATGTTCGATTGGAGCAGAAGCGTATTCGCTGGTTATGATACTTTTGGAAACTGGTTTTAGCTTCCATTCCATAACGGCCACGGACTTGGATGCCGGTGTGTTAGCGAAGGCCCGCGAAGGACTGTACCATGAGAACCAGCTTACAGCTCTGCCCCCAGGGTACAGACAGAAGTATTTCACGGAAGTGGAAGGGAAGTATAAGATCGTCCCAGGCGTTCAGAAACACGTCCGGTTTGCCCGGCATAACCTTTTGGAGGATCAGTTTTCTTCGGGGTATGACCTTATTAT
>SLOG01000391.1 GCA_007132635.1 Limnochordia bacterium | reverse complement strand
TTCCTTAACAGAAAAAAGCCCTTTGAGATGCGCGCAGCATCCAAAGGACTTTTCCATCATCCACGGTCTCATTGCAGCTGTAGGCAGGTCTCCTGGCTCCTGAATCTACATGTCTCTGCTCCTTCCCGGTTTCCCAGTGGACGACGGCTCACGCCGGCCAGAGACACTCCTCAGTCACAGTGATGGGATCGCCCGGGAATTGCACCCGGTTCCCTATTCTCCCAATAAGGGCACCTACAACCTGTGCTTTTTCTTAGTATACATCGTCGCCAAGCTTTCGACAAGCCCAAAACTACCGAGGTTAGCCCGACGCTACCAATCCTGTCTACACACCGATCCCGTGACTCGTGATGTACGAAAAGCTCTCCTGCAGACGGTCAAACGGATCACCGACCCAGCGTTCCTGTTCGGCAAATCCATACCGAATGCCCTTATCAAGGCAGGCCGCGAAAATGTCCGGCCACGGCAAAACCCCCTGCCCGACAGGAACCAGCTGTTCGGCTCCATCGACATCCATCACCGCGTCCTTGAAATGCACCCATTCGGTCCGCTCATGCCAAGCGCCAATCCATGCTACCGGGTCCAATCCCGCCCGAAACACGTGGTACAGATCCAACCCCAGCCCGACAGGTTCCTGCGTCTGTTCCAGGACGCGTTCGACAGCAGTCCGTCCCTCCAATAGGGCATATTCCTGACTGCGAGGATGGAGTTCAAGGACCAACCCCAACGCGGCCAGCTTTTTCGCGATTCCGTCCAACACAGCAGCAAACTCCCGGCACCCATCCACAGACATATACTCCGGGGGTATACCGCTCACGCAGACGGAACGGCCACCCCACAGCTGGTTCATGGCGATAAATTCATCCAACCTCGAAACAACTTCTTCGAAGTAATCCTGGGTGCCAATACAGTGCAGCTCCGAAGCGTCCAAGGCTTCCTTTACCACTTCCTTGGACACCCCCGGACCGACCCACTGCACTTGAATCGTGCGGTAACCAATCTCACTGACCCTCCGAAAGCTCTCCATGACTCCCTCGGGGGTCTGCAGCAAGTCACGCACACTCGATATTTGGATACCAATCGTCGTCAAAGTAAACCCTCCATCGCAGGCCCCATCAGCCCATCACTGCTTACAGGAATTTTTGACACTCCGAAAACGAAACAGGAAAATCCCGTCGTGACCCGAACTATACTACGACAACACATGTTCACCGGGGAGGCGTGCAGAATGCTGCAGGATTTCAAAAAGTTCGTCATGCGGGGCAATGTCATTGAACTAGCTGTGGCCGTGGTAACTGGCGGCGCGTTTGGCAGAATCGTCAGTTCGCTCGTCAACGATGTCCTGATGCCGATCTTGGGTCTCCTATTGGGCCGAGTCGACTTTCGCATGCTTCGGATCGTGATCCGAGAAGCAAAGGAGGAAACTCCCGAATTGGCAATCCAATACGGCCAGTTTATCCAGAACGTCGTCGATTTCCTGATCATTGCCTTTGCGATCTTCTTGATGCTCCGCTTGCTGGAAAAGGCAAGAAAAAAACCGGAACCAGCCAAACCAGCTCCACCACCCGCTCCTCCAGCCGATGTCCAGCTGCTCACCGAGATCCGGGATCTGTTAAAACAAAAAGACTGATGTTTACCGCCAAGCTCCCGCCTCAACGACGGGAGCTTCTCAGCGGACAGCCGTTTGCCGCAGTTCCTGCCAAGGCAGCACGGTATACTCGAGCCAATCCACAACATCGGCCAATGCGTCGTTATCGTGGTGCAGTCCCCGTCGGCTGGCAGCCCGGAATAGCGACGGATGGCTGTTCGCCACGGCAACACTCCAGGCCGCCTGTTGCAGCATCTCCAGATCATTCTGGCCATTCCCGACAGCGACAACACGGGCCGCATCAAGACCCAGCTGCCCTGTCAGTTCCGCCAAGGCCACACCCTTATTCACGCCCCCGGGGAGAATGTCCAGGAAATCGGGTTCGGCCCGAGTCATGGGCAGAGTCAGTCCATCATTCCGCAGCGTGCGTTCGATAGTATCTAACACGGCCGGATCGCCCAAGAACGACACCTTCCGCCAGCCCATGGACTGATACCCCAGGCCATAGCGAGCCGTAACACGGTGCCGCTGATGACGCGCCGTCATCGGATGATCGGCGGCAATGTAAACACCACCATCTTCGGTATACACCTCAATGCCAGTACGGGGAAAGGCCTCGCGAACCGGCCCCAAGAGCGACCCGACCCACTGGGGCAGTGTCTCGCCCCACAGCAGACAATCAGCTTCGTAATCCCACACCAGTGATCCGTTATAGAGAATGGCTGGAGCTGTCACAGGCAGCTGGGCAATATACGGATCCACCTTGCCCTTCATCCGGCCTGTAGCAACGGTGAAGCTGCCTCCCTCTGCGGCAAAACGGTGCAGAGCAGCGAGGTTGGCCTCACTGATGCGATCATCCGAACGCAGCAGCGTTCCATCCATATCTGTTACCAAAAACCAACCAGCAAAACGCCCTGCACGATTGGCTATCTCCTGTCTATCCAATGGTATCCACTCCTAGTAGCCGCAAGAACAGCGGTCCCCCTAACTATAGCAGATAGACATTAGCCTTTGTTGATGCTGAGGTTAGAAAACGTCGAACTCTGGAAAGCGCTACGCGTAATAGCCGTATGTCTCCACAGCCCGACTCATGGCCAAGAGGCTGCCCGGTTTAGAGTAAGCCGGGAAGCAGTTTTCACTGGCAATCATGTAGCGGCCGCCTGGCGCCACCGTTTCCATTAGATTCTTCACAGCAGCTTCCACATCTGCCTCTGACCCTCGCGTCAACGTGTAGTGTAAATCGACGTTGCCGAACAGAGTGATGCGGTCACCATACTGCTGCTTTAGGGCCGCAATATCCACGGCGTTGGGTTCGCAGTTCCCGATCCCGACCATGCCGAGGTCAATCAGGTCATCCAGAAGCGGAACAAAGTTCCCATCGGTATGAACCAGCCAGGGAATCTTCAAAGCCTCATGCACCCGGCGATAGCGCGGCGCGAAAAGCTCTCTGAAGATCTGCGGCGAAAAAATAGGCCCACGCTGATCGCACAAGTCATCGGGGACAACAGCCAAATCAAATCCCATCGTGTTGACTTTTTCAATGACCGCTAGCGTCCACTCATTGAAAATATCCAGAACTGTTTCGACGAGTTTCCTATCATCGTACAGGGCTAGAGAGAAGTTCTCAATAC
>SLOG01000447.1 GCA_007132635.1 Limnochordia bacterium | reverse complement strand
CGGCGTTAGCTTGGACAGCACTGTATGCAGACCGTCTGGAGGATGATCTTTCATCCTTCCTGTCTGCTCAAGAGAGTGCTGCTCGTTTTGCCGGTGCGTCCGGGGATGTCACTGTCAGTCTCGCCATTCTCGACCGGTTGGGCGGCGATACAGACCACCCTTATTGGCAGACTCGGTTGGCCGTGTTAGACCGCTTGGCAGATCGCATTAAGGGCCTATACCCAGTGGACGCCGTCGCGCTCTTGGATGCAGACGGACGATCTGTGTACCGGAGTTCAAACCAGCACCTGGATGTCCTAGACGATTCGTCCGATCTGCATAGGGCGCTGGACGGAGACTCGGCTTGGGAGTTGCTTGATACATGGGCCGTGGCAGTGCCGGTTGCAGGTCACGGCGTCGAGAACGATACTGCAGGGGCATTGGTGCTGCACCTCAAGCCGTGGAGCTGGGGGCTCAATCGAGAAGCAAGCCGGTTCGGTCCACCTGTAGTATACTTTGTGGATTCTCAAGGTCAGTTTTTGACGGGACCTTTTGCGATGTCTCTGACAGAACCCTCCGAACCATCATTAGGGGATGCGCACACGATTCTGCGTGCGGCTCTGCAGCAGCCTGAGGGCGAACTGCGCGATGACCGTTGGTTTGTCGGCTATCGGGGAATACCGGTGCTCGGATCACTGCGGACAATGTCTATCGGGGGAGTAGCCATAGGAGCAGCGGTAGAACTCCCCCCGGACCACCTGTCGCAGCCGCTGGCCTCCCTCCAAAACCGCCTGATTCGATGGACAGGTGGTCTGGGAGCTCTAGCAGCGCTCTTTGGGGCGATTTTCGGGACGTGGGTTAATCGCTACCGGCCTACACGCACCCCGGCGCGTCTGCGTAAGGGAGAGTTTACGATCAAAGAAGGCGAACGCAAATCCGACGGGCCGGTTGCCGTTATGCAGCCGAAGAAGAGCCGACGACGAAACAAAAAGACGACTAAGGAGTGACACTATGCTGGCAGCAATGACACCGCGCGAGCGGTTCCATGCAGTGATGAGCTTCAAGCCCTTTGACCGCCTGCCTATCATGGAATGGGCCACTTGGTGGGACAAGACTTTAGAACGATGGTATTCCGAGGGTCTCGACCCTGCTGTGCGCGATCGATACGATCTGTACCGCCACTTGGGTATGGATGTCTATTACCAGGATTGGTTCAGCGTGCAGACTCCTGATTGTCCAAGGCCTGCGTCGCACGGAGCATCCATCATGAAGGGCGGAGCAGACTACGACGAACTGCGAAGGTATCTGTACCCGGCCCATGCTGTAGATAAAGCGCAGTGGGAGAAGTGGGCTGCTGAGCAGGAGACAGGTGAGGCAGTTCTGTGGTTCACTGTCGACGGTTTTTTCTGGTTTGCTCGCACCCTTTTTGGCATTGAGCCGCATATGTACGCGTTTTACGATTACCCGGACCTGTTGCACCGCATTAACCAAGACCTGACGGATTGGGTCTGCCGTATGATCGATGAGGTCTGTACGGTCTGCACGCCTGATTTCATGACCTTCGCCGAGGATATGAGTTATAACCACGGGCCCATGCTGTCCAAAGGTTTGTTTGATGAATTCATGCGGCCGTACTATGAACAGGTGATTCCGAAGTTAGAGGAAAAAGGGATACTGCCCATCATTGATTCCGACGGCGACATCACGACAGCCGCGGATTGGTTTGCAGAGGCCGGTTTGGCCGGCATTCTGCCGCTGGAACGACAGGCTGGGGTGGACGTGGAGATTGTAAGGCAGAAACACCCGCGGATGCGTTTTATCGGATGCTACGACAAGATGGTCATGAATCAAGGTGAGGCCGCTATGCGGGCCGAGTTTGAACGCCTGCTGCCCACAGCTGGGCAGGGAGGCCTGATTGTCAGCTGCGATCACCAGACGCCGCCGGGGGTGAGTTTTTCCGAGTATGAACTGTACTTGCAGCTGTTCCAGGAATACGCAGAGAAGGCTGGCAAGCTTTCGCAGCAATGATCTGGAGGCGAAAACTGTCTGCTGAGCAGCAGACAGTGCAGGAAGGATGAGAGTGTTGTCAACTGTGAAATTCGCCGTTGTCGGAGTCAAGAACTTCGCGGCTAGTCATATCAAGAGCGTCCGCCAGCTGGAAGCCTCGGGCGACGGCCAATTGGCAGCGCTGGCGGCGCTGCCGGAAAACGATGGAGATCCTTTGCTGGAGGAACTCACGGAGGCAGGGGTCACTGTTTACCGCTCGTATGAAGCCCTTCTGCAGGAGGGAAAGGACACTGTTGATATCGTGACTTTGCCCGTGGCCATTCAAAGCCACGCGGATATGGCGATACGGGCTATGGAAGCGGGATACAATGTTGTGCTGGAAAAGCCTCCGGCTCCAACGGTCGATGAAGTGTATGCTATGATGCGAACGGAGTCAACGACGGGCTGCTTTTGCGCCTTGGGCTTTCAGCACCTGTATTCGAGAAGCATTCGCCGGTTAAAACGCATGATTGTCGATGGCGAGTTGGGCACTGTGACCGATTTGGCAGCCAAGGGATACTGGCCCCGCTTCGATGACTACTATACGCGCAATCCTTGGGCAGGGCGTTCTTTGGTCCAGGGGCGGTTGGTACTCGACGGCCCCATGCACAATGCTCTGGGGCACTATTTGAACATCATGCTGTATCTGGCTTCGCCGGATGAGGGCGCCAGCGCCGTTCCGGAGACCGTGCGTGCGGAGCTGTACCGCGGGCATTCCTATATTCAGGCGGATGACACCTCGTGTCTCGAAGCCGTTGTGGATTCCGGTGCGTGTATCCGGTTTTATGCAACGCATGCATGCACCGAGAATGTCGATCCATTCATGGAGATTCACGGTACGAAAGCATCGGTTCGGTGGTATATGGATGAACGGACAGAAGTATCCTTTGCGGATGGCCGGAGGCTCCGTTTTGACAGTGAAGGGGTGGATCCGCGGGATGAAGTGATGCGTGTCGCCGCCGCTGTCCACCGAGGCAGTATTGACCGACCTTACGCAACCCTGGAGACTAGTCTGCCTTTTGTCACCTGCATCAACGGAGCCTACCTGTCGGCAAGAGAGATCGTACCGATTCCTTCTGAGCTGGTCCGTGAATATGAAGAGGCGGGTCTCCGCAAGACAGCCGTCCAGGGTGTGCCTGATGTGCTGGACACTGCTTTTGCCCAACGCAAGCTGCTGTCCGACGTGGGAGTTTCGT